>NZ_NFKD01000001.1:0-208435 GCF_002160215.1 Bacteroides sp. An19
ATGCACGGGTGTCCGGCGATGCACTGGTGTCCGGCAATGCATGGGTGTCCGGCGATGCACAGGTGTCCGGCAATGCACTGGTGTCCGGCGATGCACAGGTGTCCGGCAATGCACTGGTGTCCGGCGATGCACGGGTGTCCGGCGATGCACGGGTGTACGGCAATGCATGGGTGTCCGGCGATGCACAGGTGTCCGGCGATGCACGGGTGTACGGCGATGCACGGGTGTCCGGCAATGCACGGGTGTACGGCGATGCACGGGTGTCCGGCGATGCACTGGTGTACGGCAATGCACTGGTGTCCGGCGATGCACGGGTGTACGGCAATGCATGGGTGTCCGGCGATGCTAAAATTGAAAATAATGACAACCATTGCGGATTCGATTGCTTCGGTTCAGCCAACCGACATACACACGCCTACCTTACTAAATACAATAAGGTGGAAATAACCTGTGGATGTTTCAAAGGTTCAATCGAAGAATTTGAGAAGAAAGTTGAGGAAACCCATTCAGGGACTGTGTATGAGAAACAGTACAAGGCAATTATAAATGTAATTAAAATAAAATTTGGCTTATGAAAACTTACGAAGAACTGAAGGCGATGACCACCGAAGATCTGGTGCGTTACGCAATGGAACTGCAAGACAAGGCAGAATCCCTCAAGAAAGAGAAAGAGCAAGCCGCTGAATGGTGGTCGGAATCTAACAACAAGCTGAACGCGTTGAAAACCGCGATCAGGAACATATCGGAACTGGTATGAGTGACGAGGAATACATCAGGAAAGCAGAATCAGTGCCGTACATGTTCTGGAATAATATATCGGCAATCATCGACAAGGCTCCGGAACACCTCAAAGAGCGTCTGTTCTGGATAATGCGTGAAAAGGAACTTTTGGAACAAATTAAAAGCTGAACGGAATGGAAGAGAAATACATATACCAGATTACAGGATATCAGATTATCTACAATTTAAGCCGTGACAACGTAAAGCTGCAACAACCTTTAATTGTAAAAGATCTGGAAGAATTCCGAAAGGAATTGATTCAAAGGCATGAAGCACAAGGGGTAAATCTAAGTTACGTTGAAATGAAAACTGAATGATATGGAAAATGAAAATCTTAAATTATACAACAAGGTAAGGGATGTCCCTAAAGAAGCGGTAAAGCCTATAAACGCCGGAAGGCTGAAGGGGAAATCCGACATAAACCCCATGTGGAGAATCAAGAAGCTTACCGAAGAATTCGGCGTATGCGGATTCGGATGGAAGTATGATATCATAAAGATGTGGACGGAAGAAGGATAC
Organism: Bacteroides sp. An19; assembly: GCF_002160215.1. Lineage (NCBI taxonomy): Bacteria > Pseudomonadati > Bacteroidota > Bacteroidia > Bacteroidales > Bacteroidaceae > Bacteroides > Bacteroides sp. An19. The sequence continues at coordinate 1,300 of NZ_NFKD01000001.1, forward strand.
AACGGAGAGAAAGCATGTTTCGTACACATCAACCTGTATGTCAAGATGAACGGTGAATGGAGCGATGGAATACAAGGAGTTGGAGGCTCTTCATTCGTCAGCACCGAGAAGCAGGGGAAATATGTATCGGATGAATGCTACAAAATGGCTCTTACGGATGCCATATCTGTATCGTGCAAGGCTCTTGGATTCGCCGCAGACATATACTACTCCAACGACGTGACCAAGTACACTGACACAGGCGGAAACGATACGCCGCCAGACAAAAGGAAGGTTCTTCCTCCGTCCATGTTCAACGACACAAAAGTAATGGAATGGATTTACGGAAAAGAGAAGGCGGCACGCAAGAACAACAGCAGGTTCTCCGCGTCAAATCTGCTTGAGTCCAATTACCGCGTATGCAAGGAGGACATCGGAACGATAGTAAACAATTACGAACAATACAAGATTAATTATTCATTGTCATGAAAGAAATAGAAATATTCGGTAACATCCCTGTGACAAAGACCGGACAGAAGACATTGGTAGAAAGAATGAAAGATGCGCTTGTCGAAGGAGAAGTAGACCCTATCGAATCCATCGTGAAGGCGAAAAGCCTGTACGAAGTCCTTTCGGTGTTCCTGAAGGACGAGGACGTAAAGGAATGTGTGGAAAAAGAGTGTGACAAATACGGCAAGGGAGAATCACCGGACTACTGTGGTGCGGTGGTGCAGATAAAGGAGGCAGGAGTGAAATGGGACTACAAGAACTGCGAAGACCCGTTATACAACAGCCTTTCCCTTCAGATGGAAGAACTGAAACAGCAGATGAAGCAGCGCGAAACCTATCTGAAAACCATCACGTCAAGTAAGACGGAGATAGACGAAGAGACCGGAGAAATATACACGATACTTCCACCGGTCCGAACCGCGTCCACATCATACAGCGTAACATTTAAGAAATAAACAAAATATGGCAAACACTATTACAGGACGGATTTCCGCAATCGGAAATACCGTCCAATTGCAATCCAAGAACGGAGGGAAAACTTTTTTCAAGCGGGAGTTCTTGCTTGACGCGACGACATACGACCCCTACACGGGCGAACGGAGCCAGTATGAGAACATCGTTCCGCTGGAAGTATCAGGAGAAAAATGCGAAGAACTTGACAAATTCAGCGAAGGAGATGTAATCACGGTGTCATTCGCCCTTCAGGGAAGGGAATGGACAGCGCAGGACGGAACCGTAAAACGCATGGCATCCATAAGATGCTACAAGATAGAACGGAGAAGCCAGCAGGCGCAACAGCAATTACAGGGGAACAACGGGACGCAGAGACAGTCGTTCCCTCCGGAAGTTGACGCATACGGGAACCCACAAGAGAATAACGACCTTCCGTTCTGACCATGCGTTACGACGGGAAGAACGAGCTGCACGCCGCACAGGCGAGGGCGAGGCTGGAGAAGCTGATAAGTGACAGAAAGACATTCGAAATTACCGAAAAGAAACAGCAAAGGTCAATCAGCCAAAATGCCTACCTGCATGTCATCCTTTCCTACTTCGCGTGCCAAACCGGGAACACGATGGAATGGGTGAAGCGTGAATACTACAAGAAGCTGGTCAATCCCTCCCTGTTCATCAGGGAAAAGGAAGATCGGTTTCTCGGAAAAGTTAAATACCTGCGAAGCTCAGCCGACCTTGATACAGGAGAGTTCAGCCTTAGCATCGACAGGTTCAGGAACTGGTCATCCGAGGCTTCCGGAATATACCTTCCAAGTCCGGACGAAATCAGGCTTATATCACTTATGGAAATGGAAATCGAACGTAATAAAGAATTTATATGATGCACAACTGGTTTGAATGCAAAGTCCGTTACGAAAAAGTAATGGAGAATGGAATGAGAAAGATGGTTACGGAACCCTATCTTGTGGATGCGCTCAGCTTTACCGAAGCCGAATCCCGCATAATCGAAGAGATAACGCCGTTCATCAGCGGGGAGTTTACGGTAGCTGACATTAAGAGGGCAAGGTACAACGAGCTGTTCCCTTCCGATGAAGGTTCAGCAGACAAATGGTTCTCATGCAAATTGGAGTTTATCACTTTGGATGAAAGGACGGCAATTGAAAAAAAGACAAAAGCGACCATGCTCGTACAGGCAGCAGACCTTCGAGATGCCATGCGAAAACTGGACAATGCGATGAAATCCACGATGCTGGACTACAACGCCGTATGCATCAAGGAGACGCCCATCATGGACGTGTTCCCCTACAAAGGTGCGCCTGCGGACGCATAGCGGTGCATCGTCCCACATATAGCGGTGCGCAGCCGCTCCAACCGCCATGAAACGGAGGACGCACCGCGGTGGCTTCAGACGGGCAGTGTTTCGTAATGGGAGAATGGCAGTCCCACCCTGATTAAGGTTGAACAAGATGCGGGTTCGATTCCCGCCTGCCCGGCAATAAACTACAGATACAATTATGGAAGCATTTACATTAATCAGGATGAAAGAAGCGCTTGACCGCATAAGAAAAAGCAGCGGATACAAGACCTGCAACAAGGTATGCGCTCTTAGGGAAAGGCACGCAATCCTGTACGACCTTACCGAGGAACAGTTCGGAATCGTGAAGCACATTGCCCTCCGGCGGAACGTACAGGAAGGCAGCTGCCGGATGATAGACCGCAACAGGATTCCGGAATAAACTTAGGGTATTATGAAACTGACATTGACAGCCAGTGAAGCTGCATTGCTATGCAAGCTGGCGCAAGACAGGCTATCGGACATCGTGGGCGAGGTCTTGATTGAGAATGACAAGGCAAACGACAACCAGCAGCGTTTTATCGCGAAGCTATGTAAAAAACTAAAGAGACAGATAAGGTATGATAAGGACAAACGAAGAAGAAAAACGGGCAATCAGGGAAAGGCTGGCGGAAATAAGGGAACGGCTCCTGACGGAATCCATCCTGTTCAATCCGCAAGCGGACGCACTGATACGGGAGAGCAACGCATTGAATATAAGGCTTAAGATGTTGGGAGGGTAACATGAAAAGAGATGAAGACCATATACAGGAAACATGCGTAAGGTGGTACCGCCTTGTCCACCGTGACAAGATGATAACGTCTTTCCCTGCCGGATATGTATTCGGAGGGGATGCCACGAAGCGCGCCATTCTTGGAAAGCGGATGAAGGATATGGGATATATGAAGGGAGTTCCGGACTTGTTCATACCTCACGCCAACAGGTTCTACCACGGCATGTTCATCGAGATGAAGACGCCGAAGGGAAGGCTTTCGCCAGAGCAGAAAGAATCCATCCGGAGGCTGGAGAGTGAAAACTACAAGTGCACGGTATGCCGGTCTCTTGACGAGTTCATGAAGGCGGTGAACGAATACATGGATGCTATATGAAGACGCTGGTTTTCGATGTGATGCTGCATGACAGGTTCAGGCGGTGGAAATAAAATTTCACCGCTTTTTTTATGCGTAAAAGTTTGGCATTTCGGAAATGAGTTGTATCTTTGCGGTGCAAGTACGCCAAACCTGCATCAACATAACTATTGAGATGAGATTTTTTATGCTCATTTTAGACTGCTTTATCGCAAAGATATAAGGCTGTTGTTCTCTCATAGATACTCATTTCAATAGTGTGTATCGGGTTTGGCGACTTAGAGAGGCGACAGCCTTTCCTGTTTTTACTAACTTAATTTCATTTATGCCAAACCCAATGAAATTAGAGACGAACCGAAGCACAGTAAGTTCTTCATCTGCGTACAGCCACGAAACGGCAAACATTGTATCCGTAATCAACGGAAACGTCCTGAACCTATTCTTCACGCTGAAAGAAATCGAAAGGAAGTTCAACGAAGAGTACACGCGCCTTGAAAAGGAAAGCGAGGAAAACGAATGCTACGGCAACATAGCCGACAAGTTCTATGACGGGTATGTCCGCATGGAATCCGCATTCAAGAAGCTGCTCGCCGAAACGACACAGGTAAACATCGGAAAATCATTCTGATTACAACTATTACACACGGCATACACCCTATGCCGTGCGATGCTCTATTGAATATTGCTATGGAAAGAATTAATGCAATCATGGACAATATCAGGGACAGCCCGGTATGTCCGGAAAGCGGAGAAATAAATTTGTATTACATAATCATTAAACAATTGAAAAAATAATCCGACATGGAAAAAGGATATATCAAATTATCCCGAAAATTCTTTGACAACGAGATATGGCAGGCCGCCCGGGCTTTCAGTGAATGCGAAGCGTGGCTGGACTTGATACAGTCCGCACGATTTGAGGCTTCTACGACAACGTCGTGCTTCGGGAGTTGCAAAGTGACTTGGGGAAGAGGACAATATCCGGCATCCGTGAGATTTTTATCAAAGAAGTGGGGGCGTGGAGAACGCTGGGTAAGGGTGTTTTTGACAAAACTGAAGAAAGAAGGAATGATTACAGTTGAAAACAGCCAAGGAGTCAGTATCATAACGCTTGTGAATTACGACAAGTACAATGATTCGCCAAAAGTGCCAAACGACACAGCTAAAGACACAGCAAATGACACACCTAACTATGTAACATTCAATCAGTTGCAAGAGGTTGTGACACAGGTGGTGACACAGGTAATGACACAGCAGTCAAAATTAGGACACAGCTACGACACTAATAAAAAGAAAGAAGAAATAAATTATAAAGAAATCTCTCTATCGAGAGATAAAGAAATCCCCCAATTGGAGAAGGACATCAAGATGCCTTTGGACGAATGCCATGCCTATATCCTGAAAAACTACAGCCAATGGGTAGAGACCGTAACGATGAACATACGGAGTTCAGGATTCCCGGATTTCACGGTGGATTCCTTCAAGGACTATCTGCGTAGATTCTTCGAAAAATTGAAAAACGAAGGGGAGGACGGCAAATCGCCTTCCGATGCGCAGAGCCATTTCTACCGGTGGCTGGTGATACAGCTTGGCAATGCTCCTAAGAACGCATATCTTTCGGAAAACAACAGGCTGCTGGAATGGCTTCCGGATGGCATGTACAAGAGATTCGTCGGTATGGTGCATGACTTTGCGCCCTATTGTTTCGCAAACATGAAGATGCCGTCAGAAGAGGAGGTGGACGGGTTCAAGCACATGTTCGAGAGCACAAAGACAATCAGGGAAGCGCTCATGCAGGTAGAGAACAACACAGAACTACGGCGTAAGAGGGAATACCTCGGGCAGACAATCCGTGACCAGCTTGCAATTACGAAGAAAATCAATACATGAACGATATGGAAGACAAACAGTTACCGCAGGACAAAGAGGCGGAGAAGACCGTGCTTGCGACCATAATGGCTGACAAGAACGCATTGCCGGAGGTAAGGCAGATGCTTGACGTGGAAGCGTTCTATTACGAGACGCACAGGGAAATATACAAGGCACAGCTCGCCATCAGCGAGAGGGGCGATTTCCCCGACCTCATCACAGTGATGAACGAACTGAACAGGAGGAAGTCGGGAGTGACGCCTTACGAGCTTACCGAGATTTCGGGACATGTGACGAATTTCCTTGCGCAGCACGCCGCCGAAGTGTTTGACAAGTACAAGCGCAGGCAGTTCTTCGAGATAGGGTGCTACCTACAGTCAAACTGCTTTTCCGAAGACAACGATGTTGTCGACGTCGCCGAAGAGGCACGCAAGAAGATGGAAGGGATATTCCCCGACGACGGGAGTTCGGTATCCACGATGCGGGACGCGGTGCAAGGGGTGTATGACAATATCAACCGCAACATGGCAGGAGGGGAAGGGCTTACAGGCAGCCCGACAGGGTTCGGTGAGTTGGACAGACGTTCAGGCGGATTGCAGACATCCGACCTGGTAATCATTGCGGCTGACACGTCCATGGGAAAGACATCGCTTGCCATCAAGATGGCAATGAACGCCGGGTGCCCGGTAGCCTTCTACAGCATGGAGATGAAGAAGGAACAGATAGCCGCGAGGATGATTTCAATCGAAACCGGAGTGTCGGCAAACGAGATACTTTATTCCCGTCTTGGGGCAAGCCAGATTACGGCGATTGACAAGGGCGTTTCACAAATATGCGAAAAGCCCGTTTTTTTTGACGACAGGAGCACTTCAAGCATCGAGACGATACTTGCATCCATCCGCATGATGAAAATCAAATACGGGATAAAAGGAGCGGTCGTAGACTACCTGCAAATCCTGAACGTGAACATGAAGGGTGCGAACAAGGAACAGCAGATGGGTGACGTGGCAAGGCGATTGAAAAACATCGCCAAAGACCTTGACATCTGGGTAATCGCCCTTTCGCAGATAAACCGTGACCGTGACAACCCGGCACCGAGCCTTTCACGATTGAGGGATTCTGGGCAGATAGCGGAAGCTGCCGACACGGTTATCCTCATTTACCGTCCGGAAGTGTACGGAAGAAGCTACCCTGACCCGTTCACGAACGCAAGCACGAAGGACACGGCGATGATTGAAGTGGCTAAGGGAAGGAATATCGGTCTGTTGAAATTCATTGTCGGGTTCAACAAGCCGACCACCAACTTCTACGAATTGGGAACCGTACCGCAAGCCGAATTCCAGCAGAAAGAAGAAGACCCGTTCTGATGAAGGCAGCCATCTATTGGGTGACTAACGACTGGTCACTGATACGCAGGATACGCGAGAAATACAGGCTTCCGCAGCAGATGAACATCAACTACATCACATACGCGGAAGTCAGCGAAGAAACACTGGCTCAACTGAAGAAGGGAGAGCCCAAATTCCTGATAATTAGAAAAATCGAAAAATGACACAGATTGAATTCATGAACCGGCTGATAGACAAGCACGCTCCAGCCGTGATAGGATGCACATACAACATCCTGTTCACAAACGACATCGCAATTACAACCGTTATCGAGGCGGTGGAAGCGGTAAGGAAGTCTGACCGTTACAGGCATGAGACAAAAAGAATAACAAACGTGATAGACAGGCTCCGTGGAAAGTACGAGAAGATGCTCTTCGAGGGCATAGGAGACCGCAGCGGATTCTTCGCGGACGCCAACGAGACGTTCCTTGAAGACATCCAGAAACACGTGGACATCCTCTACTACAGCATCAAGGGGGTGTTCGACAAGGCGAGGCTGGAAGATTCCGCCCTGCTTGCACGGTGCGAGCTGGCAAGGACGATGTGCGAGTTCTCCTGCATACAGCTGGACAAGAGGGAGGAGGAGTTAAGGCAGGTCGATTCCCGTTTCAGGCGTTCCAACATCGGTTACTTACGCCTCACGGCTCTCCAAAAGGAGCTTGACAGGCTGATGCGCACAATGGGAATACCCTGCACGGTAAACCTTGACACGGACACCTGCCGTGCGGCGGTCAACGCCCTTTCGGCGAAGCTCTGCGACGCAAGGATAATCGCCAAGGCAATATCGGCATAACCACTAAAAACAGACAGTATGAGCGTAGCAAGAATCAAAGACCAGATGGTGGAAAGGAAGCCGTCGGTGGACGAGAACAGCAAGGGGCTGAACGAGAAGATAAGAAAGTATTACAGGCACGAGGAATCGTTAATGCCGCTCCGCATCAGCCGGAACACGGTCATTCTGGTCAAGCCGGAGAAGTGCAACGAGGAATATGCGGAAAAGTACAGGAAGGAGAAGTTAGGGGTATGAAAGCGCAAGATATTGAATCGAAAATTGATGAAGTTCTGTCAAAAGTAAGACCTTCGCTTGCAAAGAAGATAGAATACTCAATAGACCTTATCCGAAAGTCAGAGAAGATGGCGTTGCGCCTTGACCCTGAAAATGGCTTCTACAATACCTTTTCCGGGGGCAAGGACAGCCAAGTTTTATACCACTTGGTAAAATTGGCAGGCGTGAAGCACAAGACGCACATGAACCTCACCAGCGTTGACCCACCCGAAGTGATACGCTTCGTCAAGCATCATTACCCGGACGTAGAACTGATAAAGCCACGGATGAGCATCTACGATATGGCGAAGAAGAAACACATCCTTCCCACGAGGCGTTTACGCTGGTGCTGTGCCGAATTTAAGGAAACCAGCGGCGCAGGGAAAGTGACGCTCATCGGCGTGCGTAAACAGGAAAGCGCACGGCGCGCCAAACGGGAAGAAATCAGCACAGATATAAAGGGTAATCGCAATGAAGAAACCTTCGACCAATGGAGCGAACACGAAGAACAGATGGTCACCTGCGTAGGTGGCAAGGACAAGATACTCGTGTCGCCAATTATCTATTGGACAGAGCGGGATGTATGGGAGTTCCTCAACGCGAACGGCATACCGCATTGCGAGTTGTACGACCAAGGGTGTACCCGAATCGGTTGCATTTGCTGTCCCATGTCACAGCCACGGCAAAAAACGAAGGAAATCAAACGCTGGCCACACGTCAAGCGAAACTGGCTGAAAACAATCCAATGGCTTATCGATAATGGCTATATAGACCATAATTTCAACGATGCCGAGACCGGATTTCACTGGTGGATAAGCGGCAAGTCATTCGACAAGTTCTACGCTGACGAATTTATGCAAAGTAAAATAGATTTTGACATATGAAAATGGAAACGATAAAAGAAGCCGGTCTCCGGCACAAGGAAGGGATAAGGCATTACCAAGACCGCAAGTCGCACTGCGATGAAGATTTCAAGGCAGGAGGGTGCTGGCTGGCTGAATACCTGATGAGCGTCCCGTTTAATGAGATTTTGGAAGAATTGGTGGAACTTAAAGAAGATATTGATTATGACAAGAGAACAGATTGAAAATGCAGCGAAAGAACACCAATCTAAACTGCCATATTGTGACGACAGAAAGGTAAGAGGTGAATTTGTAGGCAACTATTATGGATTTATTGCCGGCGCACAGTGGCGCATCAACTCCGTGTGGCACGAAGCAGAAACCGAACTACCAGAATCAGGATGTGATACGTTAGTCTTATTCAGAGGAGGGGGATGCGAAATAACCGATTCTGGTACTCGATTTGATTTATGGAGAGCGGTTTCGCAGTGGGCATATCTTGACGATTTGCTTCCCGAAAGAAAGGAGGTGAGAAATGATACAGAAAGTAGAATCATACCAAGCTCATTGTGATATTTGTGGTATAAAAAGTGAGTTATATGAGAACCCAACAAAACTGGCATTAATGTTACGAAGAAAAGAATGGGCAATAAAAGGTAACTCTTGTATATGCCCAAATTGCGCGAAAAGAATGAATACGAACAATTAAATTCAAAGAAAATGATACGCGAAGTTAAGATGTACGAAGCAGTGTGCGACAGTTGCGGAAAGAGTTCTCGCACGAAGTATAAGACAAGAGACAAGGTAGAAAACATAATTTCAATATGTAAGGGTTGTGGATATTATGTTCAACCATATGGATTAAGCTATCCAACATGCAGATTAGCTAAACGTCCTATATTAGCAGGGGATGAATATAGAGGATTTTATGGGAAGGATGACCCAGCTAAATGTAATAATGGAACTAAAATATACTGATTATGGAACGGGGAATAGGAGAAACATTCTATTATAACAACACTCTTTTGCAGGTTGAAGAAAGAAAATTCTGTGAAGGTTGTTATTTTAAGAGTATCAAAAGACAAGGCTCTTGTATTTGTCAACCTCATATTAAAGTCACTGGTCATTGTGAATATCTCTTGAGAAGTGACAGAAAAAGTGTATCATTTATTAAAATCAAATAATTATGGAACGCAAGATAGGAGAAATATTTGAGGTTAACGGTAAATGGTATCAGTGCGTAGAAGCTAATGAAAATGATAATTGCAATGCTTGCGATTTACAGGGACTTTGTATAAGAATGCAAGGCAAACAGCACGTAGGTAATTGCATGAATTGGAGAACTGATAATAAACGTACTGTTTACAAGAAACTTGAAAAAGTCGGAGAGCCTTATGAGTACTTTGTTCAACATAAAGGAATTGTAATGCTTCAACCTTATAAGCTATTCGCTACTCCATTTATAAATGGAGTAATTTGCAATGTAAATTATGACACTAATACTATTGATTTAGAAATTAAACAAAACAAAGAAGATATGGAAGAAAATTATAAAGCAGAAGATACTCTGCTTACAAGATTAGTAGGCAAGTATGTGAATAATCTAATTGATTATGAAACATTTGAAGAAGCTGTAAAAGAATTATATTCTTATAAAAAGGATAGTAAACTGACTCTAAAAGAATTTAACCTTGAAGCAGCTAAACAAGGCAAGCCAGTCTGCACAAGGGACGGAAGAAAGGCAAGGATTATTTGCTTTGATAGGAAATTCTATCATGATTGGTATAATTATCCTATTGTTGCGATGGTTAATAATAATGATAATGAACTTGTTCATGCCTATACGCAAGACGGGTTGCTTGTAGGAAATAAGGAAGGCGAATTAGACCTTATGATGCTCCCCGAAAAGAAAGAGGGATGGGTGAATGTGTATTATGATAATGATGCTTCTTCACATAGAGGTTGTAGATTTATATATGATACTAAAGAACGAGCCGTAAAAGAAGCTGGTAGTGCTTATATAACAACGGTTAAGATAAACTGGGAGGAATAAACTATGTGGATAGCTCGTGACAAAAATGGTGAGTTGTGGCTTCACAAGGAAAAGACTATAAAGACTTACGACCAATGGAGTTCTATGGGTGACGTAGAATTGGTTTCCCTTGTAGATAAAAGTATCTTTTCAGAAGTCAAATGGGAAGATGAAGAACCGCGAGAACTTGTTTTGAAACCGATAAATGAAGAATAAATATGAAGAAGATAAAAGAACTAAATGTAAGTGTGACTTATGAGGTTACATTATGCGATATAGAAGTTCCTGATGAGGTATATGAGGCATTGGAGAATATCGATGAGATTAGCACTCAAGATTGTTTCAGTTCAGAAAGTAAAGAAACAACTGCTTTGGATTGGCTTTCGACGCACGTAAGAGAGAAAGACGGTTTGGAGTGGAATTATTCGATTAATAATTTGGAATGAGTAAACTGATAAACGAAGAATAGATATGTCAGCGAAAGATTATAAAATATGTCCGGCATTGTTCTATGCCTATATAGCTAAAGTGAGCAAGCGCAATCCGAACATGATGTTGGAAGATAGACGTGTGATTGATGAGGAAGAGATATTCGCATTGATAGAATGGTATCTTCACAATTATTGTGTGACGAACAGAACGGATTCTGTTACAATATCTGCCAAAGAGGGTGAGTTATTTACTATAACAGCAAAAGGTAAATTGCTTGAAAAGATAAAAGAAGAATTAAATAAAGGTCAGCTATGATAACTTTTGACGAGTTTGCGGACGCATACGCAGCGGCAGTCCCTAAGATACTTGCAAAGATGAAGTATCTTGAACGTATCGGGCGTGACCCGTTCGACCAAAACAAGCCGTTGCCTAAGTGGTGGCACAAGGTGAACAACTTGAAAGAAAGAAGAAAGCAAAACAGAAGCAACAAAATACCTTTTTGATTATGATAGTAGAACAATTTGTTTCGTTCGAAACTGCCCGAATGCTGAAAGAGGCAGGGTTTGACGTGCCGTGCTTTAACCAATACACAGAGCGTGGCACAATATGGCATTGTGATTGCCCGGAAAATTTCAACAAAAGTCAGTGTGTAACTTCGTGCCCAACGCAGGATTTGGCGGCGAGGTGGCTACGCGAGGTATATAACATTGATGTTATGGTAGATGTATATAATAGGGATTATTATGTCTGCAATGTTTATAAAAACAAACATCTAATGATTATCAGAAACATAGTCACATCAAGTTTTGAAAAAGCTCTTGAGGACGGCTTACGTGAAGCGATTAAACTCATTAAAAAGTAAGGATTATGGCAAAACAAACATTATCAATCGAGCAGATGAAGCACCTGCAAGAGTTGGGGCTGGAAATGAAAGAAACTATGCTGTATTGGGCAAGATGTGTGGATAACAATCCTCGTGCTGCAACCCACTATGGGAAATGGGTTCTGATAAAAGGGAATAATGCTCAAACCGTAGGTCTTATGCACTGGGAGTTTATTCCCGCCTACACCTTGCAGGACGTGCTGGATGCGCTGCCAATAGAAATAAAATATAGATATAAAAGATGTTGGCTTTGCATTGAACTTGCAGATGAAATGATTGGCTATTACTATGAGAATGCCCGTTTTGAGCATAGATGGGTTTACTATGAAGCGGTAATGATAGATGAAAGTCTTATTGATGCTGCCTACTCCTTGTTGTGTTGGGCTATCGATAACAAATTTGTAGAAACGAACAAAAACGAATGAGGTATGAGATATTACTATTATTATTACACCCACAAATTAGGATTCGGCTGGGGATTATGCAAATCAGAATCCAAAACATTCCCGCTGGCGAATAGTACCAAGTACGTAAGGGAAAATACAGAACCGTCTGCAACCATTTCCTTTTGGACGGAAATACCCTATGAAGAATGTGAAGAGATGAGTAAAATTATGGATGAATACAATGATGAACGAAATACTGAAGAAAAGGATTGAGGAAGCGGCGGATAAACATTCATTCAAGTATTTGTCACAAGACAGAATTGAAGAACTTGAATTAGGATGTCATTATGAAGCAGGATTTATGGAAGGCGCACAATACGCACTATCCCACCAATGGATAAGCGTCGAAGGTACATTGCCTAAAGAAGAATTTGATGTATTTATGAACGTGTATGTAGAAGTGGATACAGGACATGGAATTGAGCATTGCGTGTTACTTGCAACATACTATTCGGGTAAATTCTCATGCGAGTCAAATCATGTAAAGGTTATAGAATGGATGCCCATTCCTAAGTTTGAAACGAAAAAAACGAATAACCCATGAAGAAGATAGACAAGATTTATTCCCGTCATGAAAGGGGCGGGAAATACTACCTCATCGCCCGCATCAAGCTGGACGGTGAGTTTACCATTGAGGAAATCGAAGTGAGCGAACAGAAATACAGGACAGCCAAGGAGGGTGATTTGATATGAACAATGATTTGAAAACATTGACAGAAAGGGGATTGAAATGAAGAAACAGTACAAAATTCAGTTGCCAAAAGGCAAGAAAGTCACGTTGACAAACGTGGACTTTAAAAGCGGAGTAATGACCGTAAATGTTGAGCTTGAAAAAGACGATTCCAATATATGGAATAAAATGATTCAGGAATACGGAGAAGCTATCTGTGGAAAGAAAGAGCAGAAGTACGAGCCGAAAGACGGGGACTTTATATATTTAAAGTGGAAAGGCGTAAAAACATTTCTTCCATATGAGGAAGGAGAAAAAGAAGCAATAGGCATATTTAAGGAGACAGGACACGATATGTTATATTGTTATGTAACATATTTCGTTGGAGATGATTTTAAAAATAATCCTACGTTAATGATACCATCTGATTATATTGGAAATAAAATATCCAATGGCTATACATCAATGTTTGACGAAATCCGTCCTGCCACCGAAGAAGAAAAGAAGTTGCTGATTGAAAAATTAGCCGAGGTAGGCAAGCGGTGGAATGAAGAAAAGAAATGTTTGGAGAATGTAAGGTGGAGAGCTAAAAAGGGGAAGTTGTATCGTTGGGTGTCAGCTGACGGATATGTTAAAGAATCAACAGATGAGCATGGAGAATGTGATAATTGCTATTATAAATCAGGCAACTACTTTAAAACAGAAGAAGCCGCAGAAAAAGTAGCCGAGCAGATACGGAATATTTTTAAGAACTCAAAAGCGGAATAGAATATATGCAACTGATGAACATTGAGGAATGTGTAAGCATCATGATTTTCGCAGATTGCGAACCTCACGGAATCATTTGCAACACCTCTTTTCGTGGGCACGGGGCATCGGAGCAATCCGGTGCTCTTTCTTTTTCCCCGACACCCACCGTGCCGGGCTTTTTGTTTTCTGAAACCAATAACAAACTAATCACATACGAACTATGAACCTGAACGAACTAAGAGACGAAGCCTACTCCATCGCCAAGGCGAACGGATGGCACGAAGAAGAGCACAGTGACGAACACTGGCTAATGTTAATCATTACCGAGATAGCCGAAGCCGTACAGACAGACCGTAAGAACCTTCACGCCGACGTGGAAGCCTTCAAGAAGTACGAAGAAATCATAGACTTCAAGGAAAACTTCGAGCGGCAAATAAAGAATACGGTGGAAGATGAACTTAGCGACGTGGTTATACGATGTTTGGATTTAGCCGGACTACGGAGATTTGACCTTGAAGAAGTGGAATCCCTTATGGAAATGGCTGAAAGCATAAAGGAAGGAAAGGGCTTCATTGATTTATGCTATGCCCTCTCCGGAATATCCACCTGCGATGATTCCACCGAAGAAAAGGTAATTGCAATCATTGCGGTTGTGCTCAAATACTGTGAATTGACAGCCATTGACATTGATTTCTTCATCCGCACCAAAATGAACTATAACCGCCTGCGTGGCTACCACCACGGAGGCAAAAGATATTAAGGATATGACATACGAGGAAGTAAAGAAACAGATTACCGACCTGCTGGCGCAATATTCAGAAGAACTCAAATGCGACCTGCATTGCGAAGTAGACATAAAGAAATGCACCGAGTTCTTCTCTGAAAAGCCCTATAAGGGGATAAAATTTGAGATTACACTAAAAAGCTGAATATATGGAACTGCATTTAGACCCCATCATACCGGTGACACGTGTGGTCAACGGGCACAACGTGTTCAACAAGGGATACCGCCACGGACTTCGCGGAAAGACCTACGAAGAATACTACGGCGAGGAACGCGCCAAGGAGATAAGGAAAAGACACAGCGAGGCATTGAAAGGGCATCCGTACTGGTCAAACCGGAGGGCTGCCGCTAAGCCCTGCGTGGTGATTCACCAAGGGAGGCTGCTGGGAAGGTTCGATTCCGTCATAGACGCGTCAAGGTCTCTTGGCATCAATTACGCCACCGCAAGGCGGTATCTGAAAGGCAGAATTAGGCAGCCCAAGAACGGCTGGCAGTGGTTCTACGAGAATGAATCCTACAAATGGTGCGACTTAATCAGCAAATGAGCCCATCATCCCAAACCCATTCTGCAATGTTCGCAGATAAAGTTCTTTGCCACGATGAACATCTTCTGCGCAATTCCACCTTCAAGATATGCGGCTTCCTCGCTGTACGGGTCTATTCCGTACGCCTGTTCGATATGCCTTGCAAGATGCTTCTTCTCGTGCTCCCACGAGTTGAGGAACTCGGCAGGCGTGGAAGTAAGCGAAATCACCATCACCGTCTCGCCGAGCTTGAAGTTGGAGTAGGTGATTCCCGTATTGAGGTCACCTTTCACAAGGCTTGAATATGCACGGTCGAGCTGGATTCCACTGCATCCGATACGGCGCATGTCGGATGCTATGCGGTATGCCCAGTAGGTAGATACCGCATAGTATATCCTGACATGCCAGTCATATTCAGGTATGTAGATGTCTTGTGTTATCATACCATCCGTTCCCAAGGTATTACAGTACCCTTCCCTATGCATGTTGCATAGAACTCGTCAAACGCACGGCACGGGTCACCGTCAATGTCGTCCATATACAGCTTCATGTGAAGACACAGCTTCGATTCGTCAGGAAGCGACTTCTTGAAAAAGTCCGCCTTGAGCATGTTGGCGACGTATGCCGCATCATACCCCTGCGCGTTCTTTATCTCGATTTCGTTCTTCTTGAGCATTTCCTCCACTTCATCGATAGACCATGGTTCCAGCTTCTTCTCCTTGCCGGTTGCGTCGTCTTTCACGTACATCCTGCTTACCGCCCACTTGCACAGTTTGGCGTTGAAGTGCGGACCGTACTGCGACACATACCTGTACAGGTCTTCCGGAAGCCTTTCATACATATCAAGTCTCTGATTCATATCCAAATGATTTAATGAAGGGCACAAGGTCTCCCGTGTGCCCGGATGAAAACAACCTTAGTACCATTGCCCGTTTTCGCGCCTGCGCCGGCGTTCCCCCATGTCATCGGGGTAATCTCCGCGCATGCCCATCGGGTCGTAATGTTCCCTCATCCCCATTGCGGGATATCCCGGGTAATACGGAGGGAGCATGCGCCTTTCACCGTACCCGTCCGGCATACGGTCGCGATGCCCGTATCCTCCTGACGCTTCCTTCATGGCTTCAGCGAACCCTCTGCGGTATCCTTCCTGATAAGCCGCTCCGGCATCCCCTGTTCTTTCTCCGTACCCGTCACGAGCGTACTCAGGCTCGTCACAGATCTCGTGTATCATTTTCAAGTTTCCCCAGCTCATAATTATTGTTTTTTTATGTCATTCTCAGAAACCCCCAGCTGCTCCATCAGCTTCTGGTTCATCTGCATAAGCGTATTCATATTCTGCGTCATAGTGGCAATCTGCTGCTTCATCATGTCTATTTCCTGTTCCTGCTGCTGTTTTGCGGCAAATTCAGGATTCAGCGCATTCAGCATCTTGTCGCATGATTCGATCATGCCCTTGTGGTATTCCACGCTGTTAAGTATGTCGACGCTCTTTTGTCGGAGCGTTGAAAGCTCCCCGTTCATCGCGTCACGAGAGCATGACACTACGATGTTGCCGTTCTGCCCGAAGTCCGCAATGTCGGCACCTGCCGGAAGCCCCTGCAGGTTCGTGTTCTGCCCTCCTATGTTGACTACGACATCAACGACCATTTCCATTTGAGGATATTGCCCGAACTGCGTCTGTGACGGATACTTTGGTTTGGGCATGGATACGCTTATCACATTCCCCTGCTCGATATAAGGGGAGTTTTCCTTATGCAGGATATATACTGGTGAATTTACTCTAAGGTTCTGAAACATGACTGGTTGTTTTAAGTTATGGGACTGCCTTCGCAGCCCCGTAGTTATTTATTGTATCATGCGGTAGCTGCCGCACTCGGTCTGAATCCGCCGTTCACGATATACAGTTGGTTGGTATACCGGTTGTAGTGGATCTCATAGATTCCCGCACCGGCGAAATTTGCCACCGTAGCAGGTGTACCGGCATACTCAAGCAGAGGACGTGTGTCACCGTTCACGCCTATTAGGATAGGCAGCGTGGCGGTCGTACCTGCCGGAATGGCATCCCGAAGGTCAAGGAAGAAACTGCCCACATAGTTGCGTCTGTAAAACGCATGGTTGGGTATTTCTATCGTAACGTTCTCCGTGCCTACCGTAACATTGGTGCTCGGTATGGTGTTGAAGTTGTCACGTCCCAGGTTCGGGTATCTGAAGAATAAGTTTGGAAAGAAGTCCCACATAGTCGCCTCCTTTCCTGTTATCCCCAGAAACCTGCATTATATCCGTAACCACACCCGTATCCGGCATAGTTGCCTGCTGCCGCACCTACGGCTGCCGCACGCACCACTTCGGGATTGTATACAGCTAATTGTGGGTAAGGAACACTGACCGTATTCGGCAGCTTGCACTTGATTCCGTCTACATCTGACCGGAGAGCCTGCAATGCGGCGACAATAGGCGCGTTCTGTTGTGCCACATTTGCCATGATTGCCTGTGTCTGGTGCTCGTTGTTGAGCTGTGCGGCAAGTGTAGAGCTCTTCTGACGCTCAGCATCAAGCTTGTCCTGAAGCACACGGGTTTCGGCTGCATCCAGCTTTGCGAGTATAGCTTGCGTCTGTGCCTGCGAAGCGTCACGAAGAGATTGGGTGTTTGCATTCATGGTGTTTGTCAATGCATTCACGTTCTGGCAGTTCTGCAATTGTGTTGCCGCGCCTTGGCGTTCCACGGCTTGCAGGATGTTGCAGCAGCAGGAAGAGAGTTGGGTTACAATGTTGTTGTCTCCCGACTGGATTGCATTGATGATTTGCGTGCCGTTCAGACCGATGCTGTTCTGGATGTTGCACAATGCGCTTTCAATTTGCTGGCTTGAGCAGTTCAATGTCGACGCAATCTGGTTGATTGCGCTGGCGTTACCTTGGATTGCCTGCATCAGCAGTTCACGTCCTGCGTTCCCTGCCAGTTCTGCCGGAAGGGCGTTGCCGCCACGACCGCCCAATCCCCCGAAGCCGCCGTTGTTCCATCCGAAAATGCTTGCGACAATAGCAAGATAGATTACTCCCCAGATTCCGTTCTGACCGCCGAAACCTCCGTTTCCGTTCATCATTGCGAGTACGTTCGGGTCAACCCCACGGTAACCGCACAGTCCGGGAAGCATGGCAGTTACATCGAACTTGCTTCCGCCGTTGTCTCCGTTGCCGAAGACGTAAGTTCTTTCTGTAGACATATTATGATAGTTTTTGTGTTGTGACGGGCACCATTGCCCGACATCACAAAGCTACCAATACACATTTTCGTTATGAATTTTAGCTTTCACGATAACAAGAAGCTTGTTTCAGATTAATATGATTATTTATCGCACTTTTAGAAGAAGAATTGTTTGTTGTGAAATATTTTAGTTGAAAACTTAACCGGTTTTCAAACCACATGATAGTGGAATGTTTTCCTATGTACGCTTTACGCTGTCTTAAATCAAGCCGGCATCGTGCTTGCGCGTATGGTTCAGTATGTACGATATAGTACGTGTGCTCAGTCCGGTCTTTTCGCTGATGCATTTGTATATATATCCTTTCGATACATAGCATGCCATCATGCCAAGGGTTTTCAGCTCCTGTTCGTACATCTCATGGACGGCATTGTCACGCAATACCGTACCGAATCTTCTTTGTGCCATAATATTATAGGTTTTAAAATGAAAAGGACGGAATTTTTCCGTCCGGCATTGTTATTTCCTGATTTTCATCACAAAGTATCCTGCCACAGCAATTACAAGGATAACGGCGAGTGCTATCGCATACCCTCCAGCCTCCATCTTGAACTGCTTCCACTTGGTCAGCTTGGCTTCCACAGGGTAGGGGACACGAAGGGTGTCTGTCCGGCTGACGTATGCCGTGTCCGTCTTTGCCTTGTCCCGGTAAATGTACTTGTACCGGAACTCCGTCACCGTGTCTCCCTTCACAATCACCAGCACGCTGTCCTTCACGTGGATGCTGTCACGGACAACCTTGTTGAAGTATACCGAATCGTGCTTCACCGTCTCCACCGGAACATATCTTACGCTCCGGCATGATGTTACCGACATGGCAAGCAATACGAGCATTGCCAGGAAATAGATGAATATTACATATTTCTTTACCATTGTCTGCCTTGTTTGGGCGGGCGGGAAACAAAAAAGCGGTGACCATGTTGAGTGCACCGCTTAAAAAAGTCATTGGAAGCGAATGTAGGATTGTGTTTATTTCCTTTCAGTTCATTGATTGAAGATATTTGTCACGAGCCATTACAGCTATTACTTTCATGTATGACGTCAAAGTCAGTCCATTCTTGAACGCATCGTCTTTCAGTATTGAAATCTCATCATCAGATAAAAATTTCTCAGGGAAGACAACTGCCTGTTGCACGCAGAAAGCATCAATATCGTATGCGTTTTTGTCTTCTATATTAGCATCAATCAGTTCTTTTATGCGAGACCAGTTTTTATCAAACATTTTGTCAAGGCCTAATCTTTTCACCATATCCCACCCTGATTCCGTTATCGAAAGTGGGCTTTGGGTTTGAGTAAACTGGTCCGTCTTGATATGCTGTTGCTGGAACATCCTCATTGCAGAATCTATCTCTTTAGTCAAGAATGTAATGGAAGTGCTCAATCTTGAAACAGCATTGTCATGCTCGCTCATTTTTTCATTATGTTTTTCGCAAGGGAGTTCGTCTATCTTCTTAATCTTGACGTACATCATGGCGCACCACCAAGTTAATCCGATTATAACCGCAATGACAGCAATCATAATGAATACAGCCAGTCCGAAATGTTCGATTATTACTTCGTTTAATTTATCTTCCATAACCGTGTATATACAAAAATCCCATGAAAAAACATCCGCATTCCGCTTCGTGTTTATCCATGGAAAACAATTCTTGGTCTTATTCCTATGCAAATATGGCAAGAATTGTCCTATTTGCCAAATTTAGGATGTTATTTGTAGTAGTTAGATGTTGCAAAACATTAATAAGCGGTGTACCCAACAAGTCAAAGAACGCTTCCGGCTTCCCGTGCCCGCCGGTTATAACTCATTTTTCAAACACTTCACCCAAGCGTAACGCCCTCTGCCTTGCAGGTAGCCCATGCTCCCTTGGTTCATGTACGCCTCACGCTCAAATCCGATGTTCCGATACGCCGTGTGCGCGTTCCGGTACCGGACAAGCCTTACCAGCCACTCAATAACATACCACAGGTAGAAGAACACATACAGCATCTCCTTCATCTGCGACGTGTGTATGCTCTCGTGGTTGATGTCCACACTGCCAATCACAGCATCGTCTCTTACGAACAGGATGCCGAAAAGATTGACGCATTTGTATCCCTTGAAAGGGATGATGTTGTTCCTTACTATCTCCATGCCAACAAGTCCTTATATTCTTCCTTAGCGTCAAAGCACGGGCACATCTTCGTCCATTCGTGCGGCTCAACTATCCCGTCACCGTCCGTGTCGGGCGAGGTGTCCCTGTGTCCCAGTATCTCCTTGATAGGGTATTCCTTCACCAGCTTGGCTATCAGAACCCGGAGCGCACGCTTCTGCGCCTCCGTCCTTGTGTCCTTTGCCTTGCCGCCTGCGTCCAGACCGCCTACATAGCAGATGCCTATCGAGTGCTTGTTGTACGACAGCCCTCCGAAACCGCGGTTGTTGCAGTGCGCCCCGTCCTTCAGTAACGAGCGACCCGTTTCCACGTCCCCGTTAAGCTTCACAACGAAGTTGTAACCTATCTCGGAGAATCCTCTCTGTTTGTGCATCATGTCGATGTCACGCGCAGTGATGTCCTGCCCCTCCTTGGTGGCAGAACAATGAATGATAATTGCGTCAATTGTTTTCATTTCCGGATTATTTTACATATATTTGTGAAATAATCTAAGATGTGTAAGCCGCTCCCGTCCGTGAGGATAGGACGGCTTTTTTTCAATACCCGTTTGGTGGTTCCCTCTGACCGCATTTCTTTTTCTCGCATCGTTTCAAGGCAAGCTCGATGCTTAACTTAGAAATGTCCTCTTTCGCCTTGAACAGCTCGTCCTGAACGGAACGCAGCCTGCCGGTCTGCTCGACAAACCTTTCTTCCTTTTCACTAAGCTGCTTCTGCAAAAACTCGTTGTATTCGCGCAGTGCCTTGAATTCTTCCACGTCCGCATGGGCATCCTCGATGCGTGCGTTCGTCCGGCGGCTCATCCACCATTTCAGGAACTGCTTGATACCCTCAATACCTCCGAGGGCGGTAATTAAAATCACCCAGTCGTTTACCGTCATGCCGCGCCTCCTTCCTTTTCCACGCTTCCAGATGGAATGTTCCGGCACGGTTTGCTCCCCGTGTGCCGGATAATGTTGTAGCTTACTATTTTCATCATATCATATTGCTTTATTTTTAACTCAACCTGTTTGCACGTGTTATACTTTTGTTATATATTTGCATAAACTACATAAACTGAGATGCCTATGAATGCCGTAACAGAAAGAAAACAGACCGCCTTCCGCCTTGATTCCTCTTTGCTGGAACGCCTGAAAGCGGAAGCCAGGCGCGAGCACCGCAGCCTGAACAACATCGTAGAAGTGCTTCTGTATGAAGCCCTTGAAAACCGCCCGAACCCCGAAACCATGGAAGCCATCGAAGAGGCACGTTCGGCAAAAGACAAGGAAACATTCGATAGTGTGGAATCCCTGATGAATGAACTGATGAAATGAAAAAGCTTCATCCTACCAGCCAGTTCAAGAAAGACTTCAAGCGTGTGAGGAATTTCCCTGAAAAAGTAGCTGCGTTTGAGCGCATCGCCGAGCTTCTCATAAACGGTAAGCCGATACCCCAAGAGTACAGCCCTCACATGCTGAAAGGGCAGTATAAGGGGTGTATGGAATGCCATATCGGGAATGACTTTCTCCTTATCTGGATTGAGGGGGACATAATCGACTTGATCCGCATCGGCTCCCATTCCGAACTGTTCTGACCTGTTGTAGCTTATCTTCTTCATAACCTTATCAGTTTATTCGATTAGTAATACATTGTCTGACACCTTGCATTCCGCATCTTCTATCGACAGCGTTCCGCCCGATACCGAAGCGTCCAACGCATGGGTGACGAACAACGTGCCGCCACTCACGTATGCTTTCCGGCTGGGCTGGCTTACGGTCAGGCGGCGTGTCTTTTCGCCCGTACCGCCGGTGGTGCGGAACGTGACCGTCAGCGAACGGGGGTAGCCCGTAAGGTTTTCGGTGTCGCTCTCCAGCCTTACGGTGCCGCTGCCTTCTCCCGTATAGGTGATGCGCAAGTTACCTCCGCCCGTTCCCCATGCGATAAGACGTTCCATACCTTACGATACTGTCCAGCTTGTGTTCGAAGTCACGTTCACGCTCACCGCACTGCCGTCTGCCGGGATGGTGATTTCAGCCTTGCTCAATGACAAGGTAGCGTCTCCGGCTGTCTGTTCGATGACGATCTGCTGTGATACGGAGCCTCCGTTGTCCACCTTCAACGTGCGGTCCACCTGCTCGACGGTATCATTCGCCGGGAGCGTCAGTTCTACTGACCAGTTGTATTCCGCCGATGCGCCCGGGTCGCCGTCAATGGCTTCTCCGTTATCAGTCGATGTACCGCCGGCCGTATAGGTGGCTGCAATCGTTCCGTTATGCGCCTCGCCCACCCACGAGAAGCCGAGCTTCGCCGAGTTGGACTTTCCCGTTACGGTCACCTTGCCGCCTGCCTTGTCCGCAGCCATGTCCGCCCCGTTGTCGATGCTGATGAATTCCGGTTTCGCTTCCTGCGTCACCTTGTAGGTTTTCGGTGCCGCCACTCCCGTAGCCGTCACCGTTACCGTACCCGTACGCACGTTACGTCCCGTGTGCACCGAACCTGTGTTCTGCAATACCCCGTTTCCGCTTCCGCTCATGGGGCTTACCGTTAGCCATGATGGTTTTGCCATAATTGATTTGAGTTTTTAAGTTTATAAATAAAAAATTATATATGAAGCTATTGTGCTTCCCATTCTGCATTTGAATATACGTCCACGTCCGCCTCGTACAGGTTCGACTCCATCAGCCAGACATGTTCCGGCTCTATGCGGAGGAACTTACCCTCTATGCTCACCATGCATACCAGCGAGATGTCTACCCGAAGACCGCCTCCTGTACGTGAAACACACGTGCACAGCATTCCTCCGTTGCGTGAAGCCTTCACGTCAAGGTATCCGCCCGCCCTTGTTGTCTTAACCTTGAAGCATCCCATACGTCAGTTTACCTTGATGTCCGTGTATTCCGTATATATCTCCCTCCGCACGCCGCCGTCCACATCCGTATCGGGCACCAGCACGGTGGTCTGCACCTTGATTGTCCCCCTGCCGAGCAAGGAAGAATCAATCACTGCCATATAGTTGTTCTCATCGATGCGTATCATGTCCTTCTTCTCCACCGTAAGTTCCTTGCGGTAAGTCCAGAACTTGCAGCGGAAGTCCACATCGTCCATTGTACCGGGAAGCCCCTCGATGTTGATGTTCAGCTTGTAGGTTGTGCCTAAGTCGGTCTGCATAATATATTAATCGGTTAAATCAAAAGGGTCAAATACTTTGTATTCATATTCATACGGTACGGAACTCCCAGTTCTTCGCCCCCAAATCAACTTGTTGATTAGTGTTGATGCTCCAAGGGTAGATTCTGACAGTTCCCAATTATTCGAATCATTATTGGATGTTTCAAGTCTAACAATACACCCTCTTAATTCACAATTAATTTTCAGAGAGGAACCGGATGTAGGACCAGCATAGAATTCATTTTTTAATATATTTGATTTAAGTGCTTCAATACTTGTAAAATTAAAAAAATCGCATTCTAATAAATCCCCATCACCTTTTATGGTAATGTTAGTGTTAAAATAACAATTTCGGATGGTAGCTCTTTCTCTATTATATATTTTGTAAGATGCTGTTAAGTTATCTATGATAATGCCACTCTTAGAAATATAAATTACATTATCACTGAGTATCTTATTGTTTTTTATCGAAAGAATAGATTCCAGAAGAAAATTATCTAATCCTAATATGATACAAGATAGTTTAGATACATTCACATAATTATCTCTGACTTTATCAGGTTTAGCATTAGAAAAATCTTCAATATCATCCTGATTAGAAAAAACACCTGTAGTCCCTTTATTATGAGAGAACAAATAGAAGTCCATACTTCCTCCGCTTGCCGTAATAAATGGATATTCCGCCGAAGTAAGTGTAAAGAGCGCATTTTTGAAGTCGAAGCAAACATCATTCCCATATTCGTCCTTCAACTTGTAGATATATCCTTTCCCGTTCTCTGATGCTTCCGAAAACCGGGTATTATCATTTTCTAACGAATACCAAATTTCCCAAAGTTCCATTTTAGAATTGGAAAAATACTTGTCCCTCTCGTTCTGCATAGCCGAAGCCTTCTCGGACAGCACGGATTCAGACAATGCCTCCACCACGATGTCGAACGGGTGGTTGGCCGATTTGAGGGTCTTGAACGTCCCCACGTAGTCGGTGATGCGGTACTTGGTGCCTACTTCGAGGCTGCTCGAATCCTTCAGAGCCTTTAGCTCCGCATGGGTAATCTCGACCATTTTGCCTGTGCCCGAGCCCCCAAGCTCATAATCCACACCGCCAACATTAATCTTTGTAATCTTGCTCATATCATTTACGTTTTAATTGATTGTTAATACTTCATCTGTTACGCTCGCATCGCTGTCCGTAATCGTCAGCTTCTCGCCCTCAACACTCGATTCCAACCGAGAGGTAATGACGAGCGTAGAACCTACTACATAGGCATTAGCAGAACCACCGCCGCCACCTTCTTGGATAAGTTTCAAGAGGTCGGCAATCTGTTGGGTATGCTCGTCTGCGATGCCTTTTAGTTCGTTATAGTTGTTGTTTACCTTCGTGCTGATAGGGGCGACGGCCTCGTTCACTATCTGCTGAATGCTTTCGCTGGTCAGGTTCCCAGCCTCCAAGATGGGAATAACCACCGTGCCGTCCTCTAAGACAGAAAGGGCATTCTTGCGCTCGGTGCTGCTACCGATGCCGTAAGAGAAAAGCACCTTCTTGTCGTTGAGGACAGAGAGGTTGTAACGGCCAAAAGCCGTCTCGTAGTCGTTGGAGACAGAGAGGTAATAGCCGTGAGCGAAAGTATAGTTACCACTAAGAATAGTGTTGTAACCTCCCCCTGCATGAACAGCCCAAAGACGACTGCCCACTTTATTATAGATACCTTCTACATGTGGTGCATATTTAGATGAATCCTGTTCCTTGCCAGGAATCATATCACCACAAATATTCCCAAATCCTTCCACGTGCCCTGCTTCATCGCAGACAATGTTGTTTATGCCCTCGGCATGGGTGGCGAAGCCCAAAGCACCGTGAAGACGGTAGGTGGCAAGAGCTTCATCAGTAATCTTCCAATAATACGGTTCCGCATTCTCTGTGGGGAGATAGCGAACGGTGCAGGTATTCAAGAAGTCCCGAATCAGTTCCTCATCATTCAAGATGGCATAGCTACTGCCTCCTGTTGCAAAATCAGTAACAACCGCACCTTCCGTATGTGATACACCGCCCCACGAAATCCCATACAAGCCTTCAGCGTGAGACTGTGCCCCCATCGCCCAAGTCTCTCTTCCTTCCGCATGAGCATCCGCCGCAAACACGCTGGTCTTGTACCCCTCGGCATGAGCCCGTGGCCCGGTGGCGTTGGTTTCCCGTCCCTCGGCGTGGGCATATTGTCCGGCGGCGATGTTATTGTCATAGTCGTTGAATATCTCCGCACCGGGATATCCGAGGTATTGCCGCCCCACGCCCCCTTGGTTGTCGAACTCCACCATCGTGCCGTTTGCGGAACCGTCCGCTCCGGGCTGGAAGAGGTAGAGCTTGCCCGATTTGAGCGTGTCGGTCGTGACATATACGTTGCCCGCACCGTCACCGTCCTGCCCCGGCTTTCCCGCCGGTATGGTAAGGTCTATCAGGTAAGACGGATTCCCGTTTTCGTCCACACCGTCATACTTCACTTGTGCCAGGACATGCGTGTCGGGCAGTCCGGTCGTTACCGTACCGGTCTTGAATACAGGTGTCTTTCCGTCCTCGCCTTTCGCCTGTACGCCGGTGCTGGAACCTCCGATGAACCATACGCCGTCAACGATGGACGGCGTGATGGACTTCGACACGGAAGACACGAACAGCCCGAACGCTATCTGGCCGTGCGTGGCGGAAGAAACGCCCCTTGATAATAGCACGCTGTCTTCGTCGGTTACCGAAGATACGCGGGTGAAATTCTTTATGTCTATATCTTCCATACGCTACGCATTTTCTAATTCTGTTCTCGCATTATCGTTCATCGGAATTACGCTCCAATACGTCCTGCCGTACTCGTTAAACCCAAAGCATCTGAAATAGCATCCCTGTATGTTTCCTATGGTCAAGGATGAGACCGCACCCAATACATCATTGTCCGGAGCGAACCATACGTTGCTGTTCACGCCCATTAACGTGACGGTACTTATCGTTCGGGTCATCAGCGGATACAATATTTCTATTACCATCACATTATCCCCGGATATTTCCGGGAAACGGCCCAGCTCATCGTATGTTGTCACCAATGCGCCGTTGATTGCATGCGATGTACCGCTTGTACTCCTCTTCAAGGTCATCGTTTTTGCCGAGAGGTCTCCCGCGAATGTCCCGTCCGTTGCCCATACATGACCCAAATAATCTACACGAAATGGTGCTGTAGAAGGGTTTCCGCTTCCTGCCCAAAAACGAATCTTGTCACCTTCCATTGAACCGGATATACCAGCCGTCAAAGGACCGTCATCTGACATAATCAAAATTTGGTTTCCCTGCATGAATTGGATCACCGCATTCTTTGATATGATAAGGTCTGTATATATAGCTGTAACATTTTCAGTAAATTCTTCCCAATATGTTGTATTTGTTAGAGTTATACTTGAAGAAGAAGTATGTGTGATTTTACATCGGAAAGCCCTCCATCCGGTAGATGCTGTGGTGTCCATTAACATTGCAACATCTATGTATCGTATGGTAGTATTGCTTTCTATTTCACTATCGTTACGGTACTCCCTTCCTAAAGTCCATATCGAAACACGAGTTACGCATCCTTGTATCCCTTGTCCCCCGTCTTGCCCTGGTTCTCCCGGAACACCATCCTGGCCATCCTTTCCGTCTGTCCCGTCTTTCACTACGGGTACAGTTTCTATGTCCGCCAGTACGTTTCCATAGTATAGGCGGAATGCTATTTTGTCCGAAGCGGAAGTTGTGCTCACGTTGTTCCCTATTGTGTACGTGTTCTCCGAACCGCTGTCACGTTGTATGGTCATCCTGAATCCTAGCGGTAGTGAAGATACGCTTGACACGTCCCCACCATCGTTCTTTGTCAACGTGCATTTTATGGTGCTATCTATATAGCTTCCGTTTTTGTTCACTTTTATCACGTTGACCGAAGGGGATAGCTGGTAAATCACCGCATCTTTCCCGTTTTCTCCGGTAGTTACTTTCAGTATGCGGAATACTGCTTTCCGTTCGTATGATGTGCCGCTGTACGTACCCTTAACTGTATATTCTATTTCAATGGATTCGGGAGTTCCGCTTCCGATAGATGTAATGGTAGATGTCTTTGCTGAGACACTGTTGCTCACGGAAACACCTGACACGTTCGGATTGCTGATGGAAGTTATATCCATTTCTTCCGTACCGAAAAACATGTCGAAATTTATCACGACGGGAAGCCCTGATTTTACATTTCCGTTGCCGTCGCACGCCACCGATGCCATTTCGTTGTCAAGGTCTAATATCACAGAACCAAAACCGTCCGCACCGTCTTTTACAATTGGGATGGTCTCCTCGTCGATGACTGTGGTGCCGTCCATCAGCCTGAACCCTACAGATTGCCATTCCTTGCTGACGGTTACCGTAGCCGATGCGTTTGAATAGGTTTGCGTGTAGTCTCCATCCACATATCCGCGAAGCGTATATCCGCTGGGGAGCGATGAGACTACAGACGAACTGTTGCCGTCCGTCTTCTTTACCTTGCAAGAAACGGAAGATGAGGATAATGTCCCACTTTTGTCAACCTTTATGGCTGATGGTTCTACTACAAGGCTGTATATGACCGCGTTTTCACCATTCGTTCCTGGTTTTACTTTATTAATCTTTATATATGCGGTGCGCCCGTAGCTTTGCCCTCCGAAACTTCCAGAACAGGTGACAGGGACACTAACAGCATCGGGAGTGTATGAAGCGATTGAGCTTATCGTTACCTTGCCGGTACTCTTGTCAGCCTTAGCGGTCACTCCGGCAGGTTCTTCCACTTCCAATGAATCCAGCTCCATTTCTCTTGTCCCGTAATACAAGTGTATCGTAGACACTATCGGAAGCCCTGATTTTACATTTCCGTCAGCATCACAGGCGACCGATGCCATTTCATTGTCAAGGTCTGCGATGATGTTGGTGAAACCGTCCATCCCGTCCGCTACGAAAGGGATTGTTTCCGTGTCTATCAGCACCCCTTCCTGTTTTAGCCTGAATGTGACAGACTTTGAAATACCTTCAGTGGGGATGTCGTCATTCAGTGAATATCCTGATTCAGAAAGTCCGTCTTTCTTTACGGTCATTTCAATCCCTTCTGAAAGAGTGGAAAGTGAAGACACGCCCTTACCGTCCACTTTGTTGACCCCACAACTTAAATAAGTTTCTGAATAATTTCCTTCCTTATCTATTTTGATGATGTTCACGCTCGGAGCGAGACGGTACAGCGTGGCGTTCTCTCCGGCTTTCACCTTCAGAATGCTCATTACCGTGCTTCTCGTCACCGGTACACCGTCATCGTCAGCCGTCACCGTGATTGTTATTCCGAAGCTTTCAGCCACTTCCTTCCCGATGGCGGACACCGTGACGGAGTGTGTTTCTTCGTCTACGCTACAGGTAACCCCTGCGGGAGCTTCCGTCACTACTTTGGATATTGCAAGAGCCTTCGTCCCCTTGTAGAAAGCCACGCCCGATGTTACCGGAAGTCCCGCAACGATATTGCCCTCTGCATTGCAAGCCACAGACGACATCTCGTTGTCCAGGTCTACGGTGTAAGCGTCCGATCCGTCCCGGATGATGGAAACCGAGAAACGCTTGTCGAACACGGCGTTCCCCTCGCAGTTCACCTGTATGTCAACGAAACAGTTCTCCGTTGCCGTGATGCTGTCTATCGAGACGATGCCGCCTTCTACTGATGCCGTGCACCCCTGCGGACTGAGCGTGACCTTGTAGACACCTGCGTCCATCGTGTCCGAGTAAAGCAGTTCGGTAGAGCCTTTGAACGCCTGTATGTGTGTCTGTATGCGTTTCTGTGTCGTGATGACGTTCTTGTCTCCGGTTATCACGTTCTCATCGCCTGTAACGACGTTCAACGCCTCAAGCAGCGAAACGATGTTCCCGTCCTCGTCTATCTTCACCACACGCTCGTAAGAGGACAGTGACACGCTATAGGCGTCCTGTCCCTTCAATGCATTTTCGATATCCGGAGTGAACTGGATGTTCACGCCCGTAAAATAGCAGTTCTCCTGGAATGTGCCGTAGCCATGCATTACCATGCCGCCAATGGTCAGACCTTCGAGCAGCCCGTCCTGCATGGAGATATTCTTCGTTGGGTCTATCACCCACGTGTTCACGTCTTTCAGCCGGCGAGTATAGTAGCGTGTCTCGTAGGTTATCGATTGGCGCGTCTTGTCGGTGAAGTTGCCGTAGGCGAAGAAGTTCATGCCCTTCATCGGATGCACCGAAGTGCCCGCCTGCAGGGAATAGCGGAACACCATTTTCCCCGGCTCGTTCGTGACGATTTCCGTTGGCGTGAAGTAAGAAGTCGAGAATCCGGCATACCCATAAAACCCGTTATCATCCTCCATGTCATCCTGCCGGTTGTTCCCGTCAAGGTTATGGAACACGCCCCGGCAGATGTCGTCCACGTGCAGTGTGCCCGTCTGGTCTTCGAGCAGGTCCAGTTCGGCGGTCTTGTTCTCCGTGTCCACGCTTTTAATGGTGCCGAAAGCGAAAGTGTTCGCCTTGTCGCCCGAAATGACATCGATGCAGTTGAACGTTATCTGCGGGACGATAAGCTCGTCACGAAGATATGCCCCGTCCGCCTCCATGTAGGTCTTGCCCGCAGCGTTTTTATAGAATGCCGCCCCGCTTCCGCCTATCATGCCTTGGACAAACGGGAAGAAATGTGCGCCGCCCAGCAATTTGAGAAGGTATTGCGTACTGTCCTCTTTATCCTTGCGCAAGAACGTAGCCAGCGACCTCAGTGCCGAGAACACGTTGCTGTCCGATGCCGGAGTTGAATCGTTGGTCCGTATGACATATACACCGCTTCCTCCGCCTGTTCCTTGGTAGGTCTGCCCGTTGAACACGAGCGAATCCACCTTGTCCTCAATCTCCGTCAGGCGTGAGTATTGCGCTGATTCCCCGATGGTGTAGATCGGGTTGTCCGAAGGGATGTCAAGGCACATTTCCCAGCCTATCACACGGGATATGCGCCCTCCCGTTCCGAAGAAGGACGGGTTGACAAGGTTCACTTTCTGACCCACATCGTAGGTGCGGCTTATCATGTCCTCCCGCACGTAGGACGCACGCAGCGGGACGGTGTATGTGCCGTCATCTATTTTCATCCGGTCAGCCTGTCCCTGCGCCCATTCTTTCAGCTCCTGCTCGGCTTCCGGTGTGTACTGGTCTGACACCAATTTGATATTGAACCCGTAGAGGATGTACTTGTCTCCGTTCTCCGGCTTCATCACCTCGTCCGGAAGCCTTCTTCCGTAGTCCTCGTTCGCCACGATTTCCCATAATTGTTCGGTAGGGTCGGAATTATTGGGATTGAACGTCACGCCGAAGTCCAGCCCGTTGAGCTTGCCCGACTTGAAGACGATGCGCAGCTCCTTGCCCTCAAGAATGTATTCTTCATCAAACGTAAGCCCGGTGTCCTTGTACTGGTAAGCCTTGAACGTGCCGGTCTGGTTGCCTTCTCCGTCCTCAATGGCACGGTCTACCGTCTTGACGTCCGACAATATACCGATACGCTTCGGGTATATGGCTTCGTTTACCATCACACACTCCACCACCTCGAACGGCTGCATGTCCGGATATGCGTCAATGTAAGGCGTGTCAGCAGGCAGCATCAGCCGCTTCTGGACTATACCATTTACAGTAAGGTCGGGGTTGCCGGTCTCCCGGTAGTTTTCAGGAATGTTTCTCGTAGACCCGAAGGCGTAGATACGGGTGGCGAATGTGCCACGGCTTTCGTTCCGTGTCATGTCCGATGCCTCCACGCCGATTTCAATCTTCACCGCATCGCCGTGCTCGCAACGTCCGAAGTGAATCACGTTCTCCGTGACCCACACGTCGCAGTCCCATGCGTTCTCGCCACCCATCAAGAACAATGCGTCCAGCAGGCGTGTGTTGTCGTACGTCATCGCCACCGCCTTGTTCTCTACTGTGGAATCTATGCTGTATTCGTAGGGGACGCCGTTGTACGTGAACCCCAGTTCGGAAAGGTTGCGGAGGAACACGCCAAGATGCACGTCAAGCGGGGCGGTAAGGCTCCACGATGCCTCTCCGGCTGTCGATTCTGGAGTGTACTTGAAGATGAAGTTGTTCCATAGCCAGTAGTATGCGTTCAGCCTGAGCTGGTACTCGTATGCGCCGGTAGACGTGTTGTATGACGGGTTTTGAAGCTCTGTCACGTAATACATCTTCGCCAGCTTGCCGCCCAGCGCGTTATCGAACACGCCTCTTAGGTCCACGTACGAGCCTATCTTGAAATCAATAGGCGTGCGCAGCTTGAACGGGAGCACGATGTAGTCGTGCTGCATCAGGCTGTAGTAGCCTTTGGCTCCCTCGTTGATTGAAGTGGAGAGCAGGGTGGTTCCGCCTGCGGATTTTATGTCGATTTTAGCCTGTGTTGCCATGCTTCGAAGTTATCTATAATCTTCATAGGGTAGGGGAGATTCCACATCCCCTGTTTTCACCACAGCCCGTTGGTGAAAAATCTTTCCCAAAGTTCGCCAAACGGATCCTTAAACGCGAGAATCTTCACTTCCGATACGAAACAATGGAGGGATTGTTCGTTATTCCCTGTCGGCAGGGTTCGGCTCCGTGCACTTCATCGTGAAATGTCCGAAGTCACGCCTCCTGCTGAGACCGTAGGATATGCTCTTTCCGGTATACACCATCTTGTACTTCTGCGTGCCGAGAGCCGGTATGCGTATGGTGAAAGCCCCCTTCTGCAGTTCCGTCTGGAACGCCGCCTTCTTGCTCCGGTAGTCCGTCTCCGAAGAGCCCATGATGGTGAAGCCGAGCGTTATCTCCCGTGAGTCCACTTTCGGATTTCCCGTGTCTATCCTTATTCCGTCCTCCAGCCTGCTCTCGTCCTCCACATATTCTTTCATGGGAAGAGGCGCGTCTATCGCGTCAAGGAACCCTTCGCCCATGTTCACACCCCATGTGGTGTATGCGTCCTTTTCGTTTATGTATAGTTCTCCTGTCATACCAATACCTCCGCCGTTCCGTCATTTATGATTTCATATCTTCCGCTGATATTCTCCAGCCTTACTACCGCATAATTGCTTACATGTATTGTAGCCTTTGCACCGTGCATGAGAATCACCTTATAAGCCTTTTCCACACCGTCATAGCGGAGCGTGCTTTCGGCTTCCCCGATTAATGCCACGTCTTCATTGTGCTTTTCTACCGGCTTTTCAACGTACCCGCCGTATGGTTCTACATATTGAGCCATAGACCGGAACAATTCTATAGAAGGATAGTTATTATCCCTGCAAAACTCACGTCCCTGAGGGCTGAAAAACAGCCATACAAGGCTTTTCCAGTCTGTCGCCTTTCCGGATTGGGTGCATGCGCCTAATCCTATGGCTTTTTGCATGATTTCCTTTACACTAATCATATTCTGCTTGTATTTCGTTTGACTTCCGCTATGTCAAGCTGCATCTGCTTGATAGGTTTTATTATCTCACTCGTATTCTCGCTTATCTGCTGTAGTTCAAGGTACGATTGGGCGATGATGTTACGCATGTCGTCGGCAATGTTGCTGATACCTTGCTGGATTGATTCCTGACGCAACGAGCTTTCGTTAAGTGCCGTAAACCTTCCACTAAGTTCTCCTGCGTCCTCATGTGTCATTTCCGTACCGAAGCCTCGTGAAGATGCGGACTGCTGTTTCTTTGCTTCATCGTTTCCAAACAGGCTGTCCGCCCATCCGAATTGACTATCCAATTCTTTCTGCAATTCTTCAGCCATGTTATAGATATAGTCCTGCTCCCATCCGGTAAGTACGTTGTCCGCGTAGAATTGTTGCAATTTGTTCCGGATTTCTTCCATAGCACCGGATGATTGCATGGCGGCTTTGATGGATTCGGTAACCATCTGCTGCATCATTTTCTTCACGGTATCTTTTGCCGATTCGGCTTTGTCTTCTCCGTTAGCCCATGCTTCGGCATAGGCGTCCGCAAAGTTCTCGATGGCGGACTGTAAGTCTTCTCCGAATATGGCATCAACCGCAGCCTCCTTGTTATCCTCTATAGTCTGGTTGATTTCCTCAATCTGCCTTTGCCATTCCTTGATACGTTCGTCATCTGTATTTTTCTTGTCCTGTTCTTCGCGTATCTGTTGCTCGATCAGAAGCTTCTGTTGTTCCAATAGCTTGTTCTGATCCTCAATCAGTCCTGACGCATCCTTTGAATAAGCATCTTCTACGGCACGGCCAAGCTTGTCATAGGAATCAGTTAATGTATCTACTTGTTCCTGTAACTGCTGGATACGTTTTTCGTTCTTTTTGTCATGTATGCCTGCAAATCCCTTTATCCATGCTGTGAACGACTTGGTAACTCCGGCGAATACACCCCCGATGTTTCCGCTCTTCAAGCTGTCCCATGCGTCAGTCGCACCCTGCGATGCCTCCGCGAACATGCTCATGCCTTCCGCGAACTTGCCGATACCGGAATCTATGTCTGTATTCCTTCCCAATGCCTCCATCGTGTCCTTGATTTCGTTCGCCATGTCATTCAAACCTTGTACCAGGTCATTGATTCCATGCACAATGGTATCAATTACGGCTACCGTGCTGGCTCCTCCTCCGCTACCTCCTTTCATGTTAAAGAGGGCGGACATCTTCTGTCCGGCATTGTCACTTGCCGCCGATACGCTGTCAAGGGAAGATTTCATTTCGGTGAATTTGGACAGGGAATCACCTCCCTTACCTGAAAGCAATCCTGCAATCCCGTTTATTCCTTCTGTACTATACAGGTCTTCTTTTTTGAATTTCTTTCCGGTCTGCTTCTCAATGTATTCAAGGATTTCCTTTTCCAGTTCAGCCTGTTTTTGTCCGAGCTCGATAGATGTTTCCTGCGCCTGATTGAACTCTTCCTCCAATTTTATCTGCTCACGGTAAAAGTCAGGTATGAAATTCGAGAATACGCTGAATTTATTTTCAAGCTTTGCATCTTCCAGCCTTGACAAGGCTTTTTCATACCTGTCTATGTCGGAAACATCGAACGTGTCAATGGCTTCTTTCTTATACTTTTTTAAATTGTCAATAAGGCTGTCTATTGCCTTGCCGGATAGGTTGGATATGTTCCCGAAGGCTTTTTCTATGCCTTCAAACGCCTTTTCCTTGTCAAGCGAAGACAACAACCTGTTACGTTCTTGGGTAAATGCCAATGCTTCACCCATGTTGTTTTCCGATAATGCTTTTTGTATTTTTTGGTTATACTCTTCGGTGATTGCAAGCCGTTTTTGCTGGAAAGTGCCGTATTCCTGAAGGTATCGGTTCATGGCTTCCTTTTCCTTACGTATACGGTCTTCTGTATTTCCGGTTTTTGAAATGTCTTTCCATTCCCTCATGTCAATTGTCGTGTAAGCCATGCTGAAAGTAGCCTCTTGGTCTTTGGTCAGCTTTCCTCCCTGCGATTTCGTCAGTTCCTGCTCAAGCGACCTTACTTCATCCCTCATTCGTTTGTAACGTAGCTTTATCTCAGCAATCTGCTTTTCCGTACCGTCTTCCATAAGTTCCACCTGGCGGTCTTCGTTGTCTTCTCGCAGCTTGGTGAGTTCGTCAAGGTAGTCTTTTATTGATTGGGTTGATTTGTTTATATCCTTTGGACTTGAAGTCAGTATTGAAAGTTTTTGCTCATCTTTTTGTATGCTTGCGAGTAAGTCTTTATATTCTTTGCTCGATACACTCAATTTCTCCAACGCTTCACGCTGTGCGGAAATCCGGTCTCGTAAAGCTTTGATAGAATCAGAAGGCAACAATTCTGAACTGTCTTCATTCAAATCAAATATTTCCTTGAATCTGTCAAGTGTCTGCTCTCTTGCTTTCTGCTGGTTCCTGATTTCAAACAATAAGGAATTTGCTGTGTCGCTAAAACCAATTGAAACGCTTGAAAATGCCTTCTGGACTTCTGCTGGGATTTCCCTGCTGCTTTCAGCCCAATTTTTCCAGTTCTCAAATATCTTTTGCCCTGACTCCTGTCCATATACATCAATCAGCCTTTCATACACCTTCTGATAGTTATCGACAAGCATTTCAGCATATTTCTCATTCTCCTTGTTTTTAAGCTCCTCGAATCCACGTGCGGCAGCAGCTTTCCTTATGCTTTCTGCAAGCCGATCATAACTTTCAGCAAGTGTTCCTGTCTTGTCTATTTCCTTATCTATCGAAGGAAGGTATTTAGAATACTCCGTTACAATTTTGTTCCGTACCTGATTCCATTCTTCCGTTCCACGCTTGGCTTCATTAAGGCTTTCACTTAATTGTTTCAGCGAGCGCATTTCTTCCGATATGTTTCCATATACTCCGCTGACAGATGTATTAAGCCGTTTCGTGGCTTCTTCAAGCTCTGCTGTACCGTCCTTTGCCTTGAACAGATTGCCAACCCAATCGATGATTTCGCTCCCGTACATCGTAAGAAGCGTAATCCCCACGGTCAGTGCCGTCTGCCAGGAGAGTAGGGAAGACACCACCTGCTTCCACACTGGGGTGGCTTGCTGTCCGGCGGCTTTCAATGCATTGTATTCATCCTTCGCCCGCTTGATTTCATCAGTCAGAATCGGAAGGTTGTTCGATATGGCAAGAAAAAACGTGTTCCAACCCATCGCAAGTGAAGGGAGTTCGCGCCCTATCTGCTGTATGCTCATGTTAAGCCCGTTCCATCCGCTGGCGTAGTTTCCCACATTTCGTTGGTGGTTGCCTATGGATGCGTCAAGCTGCTTTATCTTGGCGTCCGCCTGCTGTATGGAGGCGAGCAGTTCCTGACCGAAAGGGGAATTCCGCTCCTCTTCCGTCAGTTCCCGGTATGTCATTCTCATCCGTGCCAAGGATTGGGAAAGGGCATTCATAGAAGTGGCTGCGGCACTGTCCAGCTTGAAAGAATTGTTCAATGACTGCCGCAACTCGGAAAGAGCAGTCTTATGTTGCATCAACGATGCATTCAGCTGTTCAATTCTCCTTGTTTCGCTTGCAGAATACACACCGGACTGGTTCAGTTTCTGCATACGCTTCAATTCTTCATTGATAATCCGTATTGCATTCTGCTCTTCGACCATACGCTTGATGTTCTGCGCCCTCGTGCCCATCACGTCATCAATCTCATTAGCCAGTTCGTCGTAAGCCTTAGCCTGCGCCTGAACGCTTGCCGTCTGTGCATTTGTCGCCGCTGAATTCCCTCCGGATGCGCCTTGTACGCTTGAATCCGCTTGTCCCGATGCCGACTTCGTTATCTGCTCCTGCGCCTTGATGATGGTTTCCGCCGACTTGTTGATCCGGGACGTGGATTCCGCTATCTTCGCTTCTGCCTGCGCCACCTTCTGAACCAAAGCGTCATACTGCCCGGTCAGTGCTTTCAGCCTCGCCTCCATGTCACGCTTGATGTCAAGCTCCACCTTTACGTTGATTGAGCCGAGCTCTTTCTTCACCTGCTGAATCTCTTCTTTGAGAGACTTCATTTTCTTTATGTCGTCCGATAAGTCTGCTATGATTGATGCCATATTATCCCACTATCTTTTTAAGTTCCAATTTTGCCGAATCCATCACGTCATACCCCTTCGAGTTGACGTAAGAGGCGTATTCCATACCGGCAACGATGACGAATGAATATCCCTTTGTCTTTGCAATGACCGAGCGTGCAAGCTCAAGCCCTTTCCTGCTCCCTTCCGAACCGTCACCGAACTTCCCCTTCGCCCAGAAGTCCACCTTCTTCCCGTTCCGTGTGGTGAAAGTGACACGCTGGTAGTTCTCTCCACGTCCTTGCACCTTATGGAAGCCTCCTTCCCTGATTACTTTTCCGTCATACCCTATCACGTATCCGATGGAGCTGCGCAGGTTCCCGGTTATGTTCTGGTACTTTCCTTTCGTGACGGCTTCTGCGATTGCCGCCTCCCCTGCCTCTGCCAGCCTGGAGATGTAGTGTTGCTCTACTTCCCGTACGTAATCTTCAAGTCCGGATATGTCACCTCGTACTTTCATCGCTTGTTCATCCTTCTTCGTGCAGCCATGTCCTTTCCTTTCACCTTGTTCACCTTGACACCGTTCACTACGTGCAGCTTGTCCTTCTGCATGAGCAGCAGGTTCCGGTAAGGTATCTTATTGACAACTTCATCATAAGTCAGGTGCAGCGTCTCCATGAAGGATGCCACCTGCCCAAGAAGCGTATCGTTGCCGTTTACCTGGGTCTTGCTGTCAGCAGGCCTACGCTCCTCGCCAAGCTGACAGCTTTCCGAAAAACCTCTATGCCGATCATGGACATGGACACTTCCAGTGCTTCCACCAGTTCCCGGTCTGTGCCGTTGCCTAATTCTCCGGCAAGGCTTTCATCGCCTTGGATGAACCACGACAACGCCTTGGCGTATTGGCCGTAATCTCCAAGGGAAAGTATTACATTACGCCATGTGTCCCCTTCATGCACGTCCGAAAGGCACTTTGCCGCTCCTGCTATCCTGTTTACCGTCGGGGGGAAGATTGTGTAAGCCTTCCCGTTTACGACTACCGTGGCAAAGTCAAGTCCGGTAATCGCTTCTCCCACCGCTTTGGCTCCTTTGTTCATATCATTCAAAAATTAAAAAAGGAGGTGAGCATCCACCCGCCTCCTTTATGAAAAAACCATATCCTTCAATTATCCCCCGCTTTTCACCTCGCTCGCATCGAACCAGTATTCCGGCATGATTGCCTCCGTTTCCGGTTCCATGGCCGTTGCCACTACTGCCAGTCCTACAGCACCGTCCGTGCTGGCCTCACGGGCAACCACGTTCGCATACGGGAGCACGCAGTACTGGTCGTCTTCCGTAAGGGCGATAAGGCATTTCTTTACTTCAACCGCACCGCGGGCACGCTTCCACCCCTTGTCAGTATTGATTACGTCGCCACCAAGCAAGTCTTTCTTGGTCACGTAGTCGTAACGTCCGATGGTGAAGTTGAACGTCACTTCGCCCATCTGCTTTGCCCCGAAACGGTAGATATTTCCCGTAAGCTGGTTCCTGAACGAATCCTGCGTAGGTTCGCTTTCATCAATCGTCCACGTATCCTGGTGGACATTCTTTATCTCCGTAACATCGTCGCCAGTCACCAATGTATACAATGCCGTGCCTGTAAGGTCTGCTGAGATTTGTGATGTGTCGGCGTACCACAGCTTCTTGATGTCGATAGCCGATACCTGTATTGATCCTGCCATAATTATCTCACATTTAAGATTTCAAATAATAATACTAAATTCACATAGCTGCATTTCAGCGCATCGTCCCTCTCGATTCCTGAGGAATCCTTGCTTATCCTGTATATGCTTCCGTCATATTCGCCGGTCATGCCATCCCGTATCCATACATTGGCAAGGCGTTCAACCTCGTTAAGCCTTTCCGTATTCACGTAGCCAAGATAGTCCGGAACGCATATGTTCACGTGCACGTAAGCCCTCTCCCAGTAAGTGTCCGGAGAAACCGGAGTGGAAGTGACGATTACCGCCGCCTCCTTCTTCAGCTTTGACTTAATTGGATTCCACCCGTCATACACGTCAGCAATCCCGATTTCCTTCACCTTGTCGAACAGGATCTTGTATATGTCGCTGCTTACTATCATATCACATCCACAATTCGGAGTAACACAAGTAATTCATATTCTTCACAATGTACACTTCACCCTCTCCGCGTACCTCGTCACCGTCCATGCAGCGGACATAGTCCCCTGCCTTCACGCTGACATTCCTGTCGCATACCACACGGTAGTCGGGACGGTACCATTCCCCGTTGTCCGACTTGAACAGCTTGGTTGTGTTGTCATCGCACCGGCACCGGCACACGTCCTGCCAGCTTTCGCCACCAGTTCCGGGTATGGGACGGTTGTATTCGTCCCTGTCCGGCGGGGTGATTACTTTAATTTGCAATATGTGGGGTGAATAGTACATGGTTACCAGAGTTCAGACGCGTCTTTAATCACACTAAGTCCTATCAAGGCGGATGTCTCCCCGTTAGGCTCTATCCCGTATTTCCTCAATGCCATTTTGGCGAAAGCCTTTGCTGCATCAGTGCTCCATGAGACCGAGAATCCGTTTTCATCGACCGAAGAAGGATGGAGGATGCTGTTCTCGACAAATGAATCCACTGCGCCGGCAATGGCTTTCATCTCGTCTTCTCCAATGTATTCCTTCAACTCCAGCCCGAAATCAAGAGCGAAACCGGAAGCACCTTCATCGGTTATGGTGCCGATGAAGGAAAACCTCTGCCTTATGTAGTCCAGCGTATTCATCAGTCAGTCTCTACGGTTAACGAATAGATTCCGTTGATTTCCGTGATGACCGGCAATGAGAGCGACTGCGCCTTGGTGAATTCGACACCGTTGGCGTTCTGCGTTTCGCCGATGCCCCACTGCGAGATGCGGATGCGTCCGTAGTTGGAGTAGGTAACGCCCGGCTCCTGCCTCAATTCATTGTCGGCGTAGGCATTCTTGATTACTCCCAGCCTGCCTTCCGGAATGAACACGATGTTCTTGTCGTTCCAAGGCTTGTATTCCGTAATCTTCCCGTTGTTTTGGATCCTTG
This sequence comes from Bacteroides sp. An19, assembly GCF_002160215.1. Lineage (NCBI taxonomy): Bacteria > Pseudomonadati > Bacteroidota > Bacteroidia > Bacteroidales > Bacteroidaceae > Bacteroides > Bacteroides sp. An19. The sequence goes on from NZ_NFKD01000001.1 coordinate 41,466, forward strand.
TGATACGCCTTACCGTTTCGACGACCGGAAGGTCGTTCGCACGCAGGAAGTCGTTCAGCGCGTTCATCAGCAGCGGAGTGCCCGACTTGTCCGTACCGAATACAGCCTGTTTCAGCTTCTTGTTCTTCAGGATGTACGACAGGCGTGACGGGGACATGAGAATCTTCGAGAACGTCACCTTGTCCTGTGCGGCGTCCACCACTTCCTGGATATCCTCAAAGCAGTCCACGTTCGCCTTGTTCCCGTCAGTCCAGCTCAGCGTTACGTCTATCTTGTTTTCCTCCGGCATCTTGTAGTCGATATTCCCGCGGACACCGCCTTCAGGATTGTTGGTCGCGTCAAACGTAAACACGCCTTCATTTGACAATGCACCCAAGAAAATCATGTCCAGCTTTGACTGCACGGAGTTGACCACCTTGGTCACATTGCCCCACATCAAGTCAATAAGCTGCTGTGTCTTCTGACGGTCGGTCAGCATGCGCGAATCGAGAATCTGAAGGATTTTCCGGTAATCCTCAATCGGCATGGAGTAAGCCATCTGATGGTTAAGCACCTTGTCCTTCAAGGTCTCCAGCCCTTCAGTACCCATAAGCGGTGACTTTCCGCTTGAATCCAGGGTGGCTGCCGCAACACTCAGGTTGTACTGCCCGATAAGTTCCTCGAAGTTCAACCCGATAGTGGGGACATCCCACGTCAGGTATCTCTCATAAATGTTCTGGTCGAACAGCCTCTTCCGCAATTCGGAGGCTGCATCTATGCGGACCTGCACCTGCCGTGTAAGTTCGCCGAAAATGGATGAATAGTTTTCTGCCATAGTTTAGTCCTCCTTATTGCCTTATGTACTTGATGCTCGGGTTATTCTTCATGCAATACCCTGTAAGAGAATCAGCAGGGATAGGATATGCCACGTCTTTCAGGATAAGCACGTCATATCCTGCCGATACGGCCTGGAACGTCATGCCTTCCTTGTGTTCGGCTGTACGTTCAACCACGGCATCGGGCAAGTCTTCGTCCAATGCGAGTATAGCTCCGGCAGTAGCCGTCGATTCGGCTGCCGCAAGGGTCAGCTCGTCATAATCGGCATGTGACGTGTCGATTGACGATACTGTCTGTTCGCCCACGGTGTCGCTCGTTGTCACAAAGCTTCCCTTCTTGATCTGCGGTTTCTGGGTAGTGCCGCCGGTCACTTCGATGGCACGGCATACCTTGCACTCCATTTTGCTGAAATCCAGCTTGATGGGTGTCCCTTTCTCGATGGTGCTTCCTACCGGCACATTCGTCACCTTGAAGTCACCGGGAAGGGTAGAGCACCTGCTCCAGAATACGGGGAAACCGCCCTTGATTTGCGTTGTCTTTCTTTCAATACCCATAGTTTAGTTTTTGTGTTGTGATGATTATGCGTCCGGCAACGATTTCGCCCACTCTTTTGCCAGTTCCTTGCCCTGCGCTTCGGGCGTAGACAGGGAGAACGCCGAACTTCTGTCCTCCAAGCCTTTTGCCACCTCGTTTTTCTTCACCTTGGAAAGATAGGAGGTGATGCCTACCTCGTCCATGTCGTCCGGGATTGCGAAGCCCTCTTCGATTCTCGACTTCGAAATCTTGAGTTCTTTCGCCTTGGCAAGAATCATGGCGTTACGTTCGCCCCTTGCTTTCTCAGCCTTGAACTCCTCGTTCTCGGCGATAATCGCGCTCAGTTTCTTGTCCTGCTCTTCCCGGTACTTGTTGAACCATTCGGGCGTTTCGTCTGGTTGCTGTTGCTGGCCGCCCCCTTTGCCGCCTCTTGCTCTCAGTTCCTCCAGTTCCTTCTTGAATCCGGCACCTTCCGTGCGCAGCTTGTCAAGATTCGACTGGTAGGACTTAAGCATGTTCTCCTGCCCCTTTACGACAGTTGCAAGATTCTCGTCGGTAACAAGTCCGGTCGAATCGATGGAAGCTGCTACCGATTGAAGTAATTCGTCAGACAGACCCAGTTTTGAAAACTCCTGTTTGAGCTGATTGTAGATTTTTTCTTTCATACCCCATTAGTTTGGTTTACAATTCGATAGGGTAAAGTTAAGAACGGAGTATGATATAGCCGGCATGTATCGGCATTGCGAAATTCACCAAACGCTTTTGGTGAAAAAAAAGCGGAAAAATAAGGCGTGAGACCTTGCGGAATCACGCCTTTCCATTATCTTATTCCTGCGATTGCCGGGAATTGCCCTGAGACATCCTCATCTGGTTCTCCATATTCTCCTGCTTCTCGGACTTGATTTTTTCAATTTCATCCTGCGGGGCATCGGTTACCGCGAGCATGGTGACTGCCGTCTCCAGCGAGATAAGGCCTCCGCGGTACAGGCTGGTTATTGCCGTCCACTGCTTGTCCTTTTCATCGTTGAACGGTTCGGCGAATGAATGTTCCAGCACCATGCGCCCAAGCTCCGCGGAAAGCTCAGGATGCGTGACATTGGACATGATGGCGATGATCAGGTTCTTTTCCCTGTCCACCATCTCATCGTACACCTCTTTCAGGTTGTCACGCTTGATGTACCCCAGTATAAGGGCGCGCTTCAACGCCTCTCCGGACAATGTGCCCATTCCCTTCATGTTCTCGTAGGAGAAGTCGGGCGTGAACGTGTCGAACAGGATGGAATCGTGCAAGTCCTTCTTCTCGCTGTCCTTCATGGACGAGTATTCGGGAGGCGCAAGGTAGTCGATGGAGCTTTCAGAACCGGTCATCTGTATAACCTCGCCCACAGTGGCAGGGTCGGCAAGAGACTGGACCACGTCCGCCGTAGCCTTCACCTTCGGGTCGGCGAAGTAGTTGTTCGTGTCAGCCGCCTTCGAGTCTATGTACTCTTCCCGGTCTATCCTCCTCTGCAGACCGTCCCACGCCTTCTTCTGCCTGTAATAGATGACATTGATTTTCCCGGTAGGGTTTCCGGACGCTTCCACTTCCCATCCCAATGCGCCGTGCCTGCACCTGAATATGTACTCCGGTGTCTGTATGTCGAAGTGCTCGATGCTGTTCCCGCCTTCTTTCAGGTAATATCCGTAACCGAAGGCTATCAGGTTCTCGTACTGGTCAAACAGGGGACGGAGCTTATACCCCTTCGACTTGGAAATGACAAGCACCTTCACGCGTGGTGCGCCGTCCTCCTTATATATATGGTACACCTTCGCGCTTTCCGTCTCCGCTCCTGCAAGGCGTTTCGCCTGCCTCATTGTGGAGTTGAACCGCGTGTCCCTGAGGAAATCGTTGAACGCCGTGAATGCGTTGTCAGACATGCCGTCCTTGTTCTTCCATAGTATGGGGTTTGCAAGAAGGAAGAACAGCTCAATCTCGTTGATGTACCGTTGGCGGGTGCGCGGAAGCTTCTGCACCCTGTACGGCTCCCGGTCTTTCCTTTTCTTGTCCCTTCTCTTGTTCACTTCGTGCGTTTCCGGGTTATACTCCTGTATGGCTTCGCACACCTCCGTGTCCCGGTTCTGCATCATCGATTCCGCCCTGCTGATGTCCTTGTCCTCTATCAGCTTCATCAGGTCACGCTCCACGCCGAGCGAGTTGAGCGTCTTGTTCCTGATGGCGTTGAATATGTATTCTATTATGCTCATAGTCCCAAATCCTCCTTGCTGTAGTTCTTGATTATTCTTACTTTCCGTTTCTCATAGCATCCGGTCAAAGCATCAGGGGCGTCATCGTGAAGATTTCCTCCCTCTTTCCGGTACTTCGTTACTGCATTATAAAAAGCCGGCCATTTCTTTTCCCATCCCTTGGGGAAAAATGTCATGTTATTCACATCTGCCGACTTCGCGAATATCCTCACCTGCTTGTTGTCTGTCTGGCAGAACCAGTTGATGAACGTTTTCGTATTCCCCATCTCACGGCATTGCGATGCTACATTCCTTGCGAATCCTCGTCCGCCATTATTGCTTTCAACGTCCGCCCACTCTATGCCGTTCCTTGAAATCATCTTGGCTGTTTCCGGTTCGGTATATTCCATTGGCTTGTCCGTGTATAACACATCAGTGACATAATTGCCAACCGGAGTGTCAACATAGCATATCGAGCAGAGGAAGTCCGCTCCTGTATCCGCTGTGTCTGTGTAATTTTTCCTTATGGAATCCTTGTAGTAAGGGATTGTTTCGTATACTGGGAAATCACGGTACATCAACCCTTCAATTGGGGTAGGGTTCTGCATATATTGTGTGTCGAACACATAACTGTTTGCATCCCTTATGGCATACAATTCCTCTAATGTATGCTTGAACGGCCATAAGGCTCTTTCTTCCCCTTCTTCTTGAATGATGCAAGGTATAGAGAGGACTTTCCATTTTTCTGGCTCTATCCTTTGCAGGTATCCGCACAAATCGTCCTCATGCAACCTCTGCATAATGATTATGATAGGGGTGTTCCTCGAATTCACGCGGTTCCTGATTGTGTTCTCAAACCGGTTGTTTACCCTGTCCCTTTTGAGATCGGACAACGCGTCTACCGGCTTTATCGGGTCGTCTATAACTATCGCGCCTGAGAATTTTCCTGTTGATATTGAATCTATTTCCGAAAACAGCTCCTCATCATCTACCGCTCCTGCACCGAATCCGGTGACCTGCCCTCCGGTCGCTACCGCATAGACACCTCCTCCTTCTGTCGTGAGCCATTTCTTCTTCGAATCGGAATCTTTCTTTATCGTCACATAAGGAAATAGTTTCTGATAGCTGTCAGACTTCACTATATCACGTATCTCTTCCGAATTGTCATGCGCGAGGTCGTCAGAATAGGAAAGGTGGATGAACTTCGATGAAGGGTTCAATGCCAGCCCCATGGATATGAAGTTTTTGACGGCAAGCTCCGTTTTTGAATACCTTGGCGCAATGTTGATGATAAGCCTGTTTGTCTTCCCAGACAAGACATCATCCAGCGCATTGCATATGGCGACATGGTGGGAGTTCACGACAAAGCTCCTACCTGTCTTCTGCTTGAAAAAATAACGGGTGTAATTTAGTGACCCGGACAAACAGAATGCTTTCAGATATGTGTTCCCGTCATAATTCATTGATTATTTTCTTTGCTTCATCAACGGTTATAGGCTTCTCATTGCTTATATTTACTTCTTGGTTCTGCCTGTTCTTCCAACGCTCCGGAGCGATATTGGTGAGCAGGAATATGGCGGCACCTACATTCGGCTCCACACGTATGTTCTTCTTCACTTGTTTCTTTACTCTCGGCTTGCCGTTCACGTCCGTGTATTCAGTGGTTGTCTGGGTATATTCATAACCCTTGGCAGCGTTGGCAAGCGACTTCACGATGTCCTTTTCAAGGCTTTCACGGAACGCTTCCTTAGCCTTTTTTATTGATTCCGAAAACTCCGAACGCTTCATCCAGTTGTAGTAACTCATGTCGTCAATGCCCATAGCCCTACAAAAGTCCGTAAGTGTCGCCCCTCCGTGGTCTATCAGCCCGTTCTCGCGAACCCAGTCGGCACAGGCTTGAACCATATCTTTGCTGTATTTACCCATGCACTTTCACCGCCTCCTTACCGGTCAACTTCTCCCACCTTGCTATAATCACATCGCAATAGTGAGGGGATAATTCCATCATGTAGCACTTGCGGTTTAGTTGTTCGCAAGCAATGAGGGTTGTCCCGCTTCCGCCGTAACAATCAATAATTCTATCATTTTCCTTGCTGCTGTTTAACAAAGCATTTTCTATTAATGCTATTGGCTTCATGGTAGGATGCAAATCGCTTTTTTGAGGCTTTGGTATTTCCCAAACACTTTTATCAAAACTTCCGTTCCCATAAAAATGATGCTTTTCTTTCCAGCCAAACATTATAGGTTCATGCTTGTAATAATAGTCAGTTCTTCCAAGTACATGGTTATTTTTCACCCAAATAAGTTCGTGCTTTACTTTCCAACCTGATTTTGCAATCATCATCATCATCATCATGTGAGTGCCACCTTGTGGCATTGTCACATATATGCTGCAATCGGATTTTGCGGTATTATACAAATTGGTGAATGAAGGAAGCCATATTTTTTCTCCGACCTCTTCATCTGTCTCAAAAGAATCATTTTCAATATCGACTTGAATAAGATTCCCTTTATCTGCTTCATTCAAGAATTTATTTTTTGAAGAATAATCGACATTGTACGGAGGGTCGGTAAACACCATATCCGCCTTTTCTCCGTCCATAAGCAATGCAACGGAAGCAGCATCCGTGCTATCTCCGCACATTAGCCTGTGCTCACCAAGTTGCCATATTTCACCGAGTTTCACGCGAGGTTCAGCTTTCTCAGCATCCTCATCCGAGAAATCATCCTCTTCTGCTTCTTTCTGTTCTTCTGCCTCTGATGTGTCCCAGTCTGCAGGCAAGTCCACGCCCCAGTCTTTCAACTCTTCAACATCCCATTCGTTAGCTATCATGTTCCAGTCGGTTTCTCCGAACGGGTTGTTATCTTGGATGACCATCTCTCGCAGCTTATCCACCGGCATATTATCCGGAAGGACACAACACGGCACCTCCTTCCATCCAAGCTCCTGATAGGCACGCAGGCGCATGTTACCTCCGATGACGACATAATCCCCACCATACGGATAAACCAGCAAGTCTCTCGCCTCCGTCATTTCCGGCAAGTCCTTGATGGACTTCATAAGCTTTTTGAAACGCTCGTCTTTAATTAGGCGCGGATTAGCCGGAAGCCCTTCAATCTGTCCTTCGTTCGGATGGACTTGCGATATGTATACCTTCTTTCTTTCCATGCTGTAAAGGTAATCTCATATACAAGTATATAGTGTATACATCAAGGGAATACTTTTCACATTCTTGTGATTGTGAATAATCAGGCATACCCGTTCTCTCTTAGCAGTCCGGTTATCGCCTTATATATCGAATCAATCTCTTCACGGTATCCCTTGTACATCTGGTACCTGAACATGAGGTCTGTGTAGCTGTGTGATATGAGCGTGCCCGTCCCTCCGGTCACCTCTGTTATCTTGTCCCGTAGCCCTATCTTCATCTTTCCTCCTGCGAGCGTACTCGGCGAATAGAGGAACAGGATGATGAATATGAACTTCTGGCGGAACTCAGCCGCCTTCCTCCGTTCGGGAACCCCGCTGTTCCCCACAATCCCGCAGTACCACCTGAATATCACCGGCACCAGCTCCATGTCTGTTAGTATGGGCGACATCAGCTCTTCCTCCCTCGCAGTCAGCCTTGACTTCTGTTCTCTTATGGTAATCAATTCAAATATCGAAGAAAACTCTTTCATATATTAAGGAAAATATATATTATTGCATCCTGTTTTCCCATCTCTTGTATGAGTTACAAAATTATAGATATTTTGGAAAAGTGCAAATTTGGTGCAAATGAATTTTTAAATGTCGGTAAATTGTTAATATGTAATGAGTTATGGAATTGCTAATTCAGCTTCCCAAGCTGAGGGTCACGGGTTCGAGTCCCGCTTACCGCTCTTAAAAGATCCTTGGTGGCTAAACAAATGGCCATCAAGGTATTTTTATGTAGTAATATTTCTGAAAGAATGCCTGGTTGAACGGGCACTGTCTCTGCCGATGCAGTATATATTTTTGAACATCTTTTACTCTGAATGTATACTTTTGATGCATTTATCTTAAAAACAGTGCCTGAATCTTTTGTGGATATTATTTGAATCGTAAAAATGTCGTAATATAATACTTGAGTAATATAATGATAAAAAATATGGATGAAATACTGGAACGGATGGGTATAAAGGTGTTGAATGAGATGCAGCGTGCATCCCTACAGGCTTTCGGTGAAGGAGGCGATTTGGTCTTGCTTTCGCCGACAGGCTCAGGTAAGACGCTGGCCTATTTGTTGCCGTTGGTTTCTTTACTTAAATCCGGTGTGAAGGGAGTGCAGGCAGTAGTGCTGGTACCTTCGCGTGAATTGGCTCTGCAAATTGAGCAGGTGTTTAGGCAGATGGGTACTCCTTTCAAGGTGATGAGCTGTTATGGTGGCCGTCCGGCGATGGACGAACACCGGACGATGAACAGCTTGTTGCCTTCAGTTATCATCGGTACGCCGGGACGCATGAATGACCATTTACAGAAGGCGAACTTTGATGCCTCAACGGTACGGATGCTGGTTATCGATGAGTTCGACAAGTGTTTGGAGTTTGGCTTCCAGGAAGAGATGGCTTCTGTGCTCGGGCAGTTGCCATGCGTAGAGCGGCGCCTTTTGTTATCAGCTACGGATGCCGAGGAAATTCCCCGCTTTGCTGGAATGAACCGTATGCATAAGTTGGATTTCCTACATGCTGGTATAGGTTCGCGCCTGCATATATATAAGGTGGAGTCGCCTGTGAAAGATAAGCTGGAGACATTGTACAAGCTGCTCTGTTGCTTGGGTGATGAGTCAACGCTGGTGTTTTGCAACCATCGTGAGAGTGCGGAGCGAATAGGGACGTACCTGCGTGGAATGAAGGTGTATGCCGAGGTGTATCACGGAGGAATGGAACAGGAAGAGCGTGAGCGGGCGCTTTATAAGTTCCGTAACGGTAGTTGTCCGGTATTGGTGTCGACCGATCTGGCGGCACGTGGGCTTGACATTCCCGAAATCCGTAATGTGGTGCATTATCATCTGCCTGTTTCCGCTGACGGTTTTGTACACCGCAACGGACGCACAGCACGTTGGGAAGCTGAAGGCAATGCTTATGTCATCCTTTATAGTGAGGAGCAGTTGCCCGGATACTTGGACGGGGAGATGGAAATGTTTGAGTTCCCTCAACGATTGCCCGAACCTGCGCTGCCTCGCTTCGTGACCTTGTATATCGGGAAAGGGAAAAAGGATAAGGTCAACAAGGTGGATATTGTGGGCTTTTTGTCGAAGAAGGCTAACCTTGGGCGTGATGACATCGGCAAGGTGGACGTGAAGGAACGTCATGCCTACGCTGCCATTGCACGCAATAAATGCAAACAAACATTAAATCTTATACAAAATGAAAAGATAAAAGGGGTAAAAGCTTTGATAGAATTGGCAAAATAATAACTTTGTGTCAGAAATATCTCAATGAACTTCTCAGTTACGTACAAAATGCTATGATTGCAGGACGGATGTAAATCATAGGGGGATTGAGATGTGTCAATATGTAATCAAAATCACGATTCAGTTCTTATTTTGTAAGAAAAAAGGTGGTCCCGGCATAAAAATATAAGGAAATCTTTTGGGAGTCTAAAAATTATCACTATATTCGCAACAAAAGAATTTAATGATATTGTCTAACCTAAACAAACTGCCAAATGAAAAAACATAATTTTAATGCGGGACCTTCTATTTTGCCTCGCGAAGTAATCGAGAAAACAGCTCAGGCAATTCTGGACTTTAACGGTTCAGGGCTTTCGTTGATGGAAATCAGTCACCGCGCTAAAGACTTCCAACCGGTGGTGGACGAAGCTGTGGCATTGTTTAAAGAACTTTTGAATATCCCTAACGGCTATTCGGTATTGTTCCTAGGGGGTGGTGCGAGCTTGGAGTTCTGCATGGTACCCTACAATTTCTTGGAAAAGAAAGCCGCTTATCTCAATACAGGTACTTGGGCAAAGAAGGCGATGAAGGAGGCTAAGGCTTTCGGTGAGGTGATTGAGGTGGCTTCTTCGGCAGATGCCAACTACACTTTTATTCCGAAAGGGTATGATGTACCTGCTGACGTAGACTATTTTCACATCACGACTAACAATACCATCTATGGTACAGAGTTGCATGCCGATCCGGAAGTGAACGTGCCGTTGGTGGCAGATATGTCGTCTGATATCTTTTCACGTCCGATTGACGTATCGAAGTATATCTGTATTTATGGCGGCGCGCAAAAGAACCTGGCTCCTGCAGGCGTGACTTTTGTTATCGTGAAGAATGATGCGGTAGGGAAAGTTTCGCGTCACATTCCGACCATGCTGAATTACCAGACCCATATCGAGAAGGGCTCTATGTTCAATACACCTCCTGTAGTGCCTATTTATGCGGCTTTGCAGACCTTGCGTTGGCTGAAGGCGCAAGGCGGGGTAGAGGAAATGCAGCGCCGTGCCAAGTTGCGTTCGGACATGCTGTATGCCGAGATTGACCGCAACAAGTTGTTCCGTGGCACGGTGACGGCTCCCGAAGACCGTTCGTATATGAACATTTGTTTTGTGATGGCTGACGAATATAAAGAACTGGAAGCTGATTTCTTGAAGTTTGCCACCGAAAAAGGTATGGTAGGCATTAAGGGTCACCGTTCGGTCGGAGGATTTCGTGCTTCATGCTACAATGCACTGCCTGTGGAAAGCGTACAGGCATTGATTGACTGCATGCAGGAGTTCGAGAAGATGCATTGATTTGCTCAGTTATGTTTCACGGGAGTTAAAGGTAGTTATGTTTCACAGGAGTTATCACTTCGTTCAAGGAGTTAAAGGTCAATACTCTTGCCTCTGAAAATTGTAAAAGGTATTGGCATCTAACTCCCTCTAACTTCTTTTAACTCCCTCTAATTTATTAATTTAAGATTGGATTTCTATGAAAATATTGGTTGCAACAGAGAAACCGTTTGCTAAGGTAGCGGTAGACGGTATCCGTAAAGAAATAGAAGGAGCTGGTTATGAATTGGCCCTGTTGGAGAAATATACCGATAAGGCGCAATTGCTGGATGCGGTGAAAGACGCAAATGCTTTGATTATCCGGAGCGACGTGATAGACAATGAAGTGTTGGATGCTGCCAAGGAACTGAAGATTGTAGTACGTGCCGGAGCGGGATATGACAATGTAGACCTTGAAGCGGCTACGGCTCATGGCGTATGCGTAATGAACACGCCGGGGCAGAACTCGAATGCGGTGGCAGAGCTGGCTTTCGGAATGATGATAATGGCTGTCCGCAATTTTTATGACGGCAAATCCGGTACGGAGTTGAAAGGCAAGAAACTGGGTATTCATGCCTACGGAAATGTGGGACGCAATGTCGCCCGTATCGCTAAGGGTATCGGCATGGAGATTTATGCTTACGACGCTTATTGTCCCAAAGAAGTGATGGAGGGTGACGGAATCGTTCCGGTAGATTCCGCCGAAGCCTTGTACGAAACCTGTAACGTGGTTTCGCTTCACATCCCGGCTACTGCTGAAACGAAGAATTCCATCAATTATGATTTGGTGAACCGTATGCCGAAGAACGGGCTGCTGGTGAATACGGCACGTAAGGAAGTCATTAACGAGGCAGACTTGCTTCGTTTGATGAACGACCGTCCTGACTTGAAGTATGTGACGGATATCATGCCGGTCCATCATGCCGAATTTGCCGAGCAATTCCCCGGACGTTATTTCTCTACTCCGAAGAAGATGGGCGCACAGACCGCCGAAGCCAATATCAACGCGGGCATAGCAGCCGCAAAACAGATTGTCGGCTTTTTGAAAGACGGATGTGAGAAGTTCCGGGTGAATAAGTAACTATCAATTAACAATTAATAATTAATAGTTAATAATTGACTATGCGGCACTGTGATTGTTTTGTTCTTTCGGATTACAAATCCGGCGTAGCAAAATCCATACCGCGTATGATATAATTGTTAATTATTAATTATTAATTATTAATTATCAACTGAATACTATGGTAAAGATAAGACCCTTTAAAGGCATACGTCCGCCGAAAGAGTTGGTGGAGGAAGTGGCTTCGCGCCCCTATGACGTGCTTAATTCGGAAGAGGCGCGGGCAGAAGCCGCGGGCAATGAGAAATCGCTGTATCACATTATCAAGCCTGAGATAGACTTTCCCGAAGGAACGGATGAGCATGACCCGCGCGTATATGAAAAAGCGGCAGAGAATTTCCGGATGTTCCAAGAGAAAGGCTGGCTGGTGCAGGATGAAAAGGCGTGCTATTACGTCTATGCCCAGACGATGGACGGGAAGACCCAATATGGATTGGTGGTAGGTGCGTACGTGCCCGACTACATGAACGGGAACATCAAGAAGCACGAACTGACCCGCCGCGATAAGGAAGAAGACCGCATGAAGCATGTACGGGTGAATAATGCGAATATCGAACCGGTTTTCTTCGCTTATCCGGAAAACGCGGAACTGGATGCGATTGTGAAGAAATATGTGGAACGGAAGCCTGAATACGATTTCATCGCGCCGGGAGACGGATTCGGCCACACATTTTGGGTAATAGACGCGGAGGAGGACATCGAAGCCATCACGCGTGCATTTGAAAAGATTCCTGCCATGTATATTGCCGACGGGCATCACCGGAGTGCGGCGGCTGCACTGGTGGGGGCGGAGAAAGCCCGGCAGAATCCGAACCACAAAGGGGATGAAGAATACAATTACTTCATGGCAGTATGTTTCCCCGCCAATCAGTTGACCATTATTGACTATAACCGGGTTGTGAAGGATTTGAACGGATTGACTCCACAAGCTTTCATCGAAGCCTTGAGAAAGCATTTTGAGGTGGAGGAGAAGGGGGCGGAAATCTATAAGCCGCAGGCTTTGCACAACTTTTCGCTTTATGTAGGGGGCAAATGGTATAGCCTGACCGCGAAGCCGGATACGTATGATGATAATGACCCGATAGGCGTGCTGGATGTGACGATTGCTTCCAGATTGATTCTGGATGAGATATTAGGCATTAAGGATTTGCGCTCGGACAAGCGCATTGATTTCGTAGGCGGCATCCGTGGATTGGGAGAGCTGAAGAAGCGGGTGGATAGCGGCGAGATGCAAATGGCGCTGGCGTTGTATCCGGTATCGATGAAGCAGTTGATGGACATTGCCGATACGGGCAACATTATGCCGCCCAAAACCACCTGGTTCGAGCCTAAGTTGCGTTCGGGGCTTGTTGTTCATAAGCTGGAATAGGAGTTAGAGGGAGTTATTTCAGAAACGCAGATTCACGCAGATTTTCGCGGATTATTTTAATTGAATATCCGCAAACATCCCATGTAGGGGCGTATCGCATACGCCCGAATTCGTCAACTAATCCACGTGGATGTCTTCAGGGCGTATGCGATACGCCCCTACAAGGCAATTGGGTGAAATGCGGATATTCAAATTATTTTAATTTACGATTTGACAATTTACTATCTACTATTTGAGCATTAAATCGTACTTCGTAAATTGAAAAATAGTAAATTAAAATAATCTGCGAAAATCTGTGTTTCTGATGTCGGTTTCAGAAGCAAGGCTAACTCCCTCTAACTCCTATCCCATAAATGAAGAATTGTAAAAACGCAAAAATTCTTTGTTCTTCATTCTTCATTCTTCATTTAAAAACTCCTATCTTTGCACCCGGTTTTGAAAAACGGATTGGATTTATGGAGCGTGTTACATTCAAAGGGTTTGCGTATGGAGCTATAGCAGCTGCCAGTTATGGGTTGAATCCCTTGTTCGCCTTGCCTCTTTATGCCGATGGCATGGGGGCGGATTCTGTGTTGTTTTACCGGTATGCCTTTGGGCTGTTCATGCTTGGCGTGATGATGTTGGTGCAGAAGCAGTCGTTTGCATTGCGCCGGTGCGAAGTGTTGCCGTTGGTAATCATGGGATTGCTCTTTTCCTTCTCGTCGCTTACTTTGTTCTTGTCTTATAATTATATGGATGCGGGGATTGCCTCCACCATCCTGTTTGTCTATCCGGTGCTGGTGGCCATTCTGATGGCGGTATTCTTTAAAGAAAAAGTTTCCCCGATAACAATGATTTCTATCGCATTGGCGTTTACGGGCATCTCGTTGCTTTATCAAGGCGAAGGCGGGCAGACTTTAAGCCTGACGGGCGTGACGCTGGTCTTTATATCCTCGCTCACGTATGCTCTGTATATAATAGGTGTAAACCGCTCGGTATTGAAGGATATGCCTATCGCCAAGCTGACATTCTATGTCTTGTTGTTTGGCTTGAGCGTCTATGTGATACGCCTGAAATTCTGCACCCAACTGGATGTAGTCAGCCAGCCGGTATTATGGATAAATCCGGTATGCCTTGCCTTGTTCCCGACCGTTATTTCATTGGTGGCAATGACAAAGTCCATTCATTATATCGGTTCGACTCCAGCCGCCATATTAGGTGCATTAGAACCGCTGACCGCTATCTGTTGCGGGGTGTTGGTGTTCGGCGAACGGCTTACTCCCCGCATTATATTGGGAATTGTGCTGATACTGATAGCCGTGACACTTATCATTCTGGGCAAGTCGTTGATCCGCCAGCTTCAGGTACGGGTGATTCACCGTAATCATCATTTCCCGCAACGTTAACCGAAAAAGGCAGGAGGACACGTGGACGATACCTATAGAACCATAACCGGACCTTCGGAAGCTGTTTATACGGAGAAGCGGAGCAAGTTTATCGCCGTTGCCCTTCCTGTGCGTACCCTTGAAGCGGTGAAAGAGCAGCTGGATATTTACCAGAAGAAATATTACGATGCCCGCCATGTGTGTTATGCTTACATGTTAGGGGCGGAGCGGAAGAATTTCCGTGCCAATGATAACGGAGAGCCTTCGGGCACAGCCGGAAAACCGATATTGGGGCAAATCAATTCGAAAGAGCTGACCGATGTGCTGGTGATTGTGGTGCGCTATTTTGGGGGTATCAAGTTAGGTACAAGCGGGCTGATAGTAGCATACCGTACGGCTGCTTCACTGGCTTTGGAGGAAGCCGAAGTGGTAGAAAAGACGGTTGACGAAGAAGTGGGCATCGCTTTTGAATATCCTTTTATGAACGATGTGATGCGGGTTGTGAAAGAAAATCTGCCTGAGATTGTGAGCCAATCCTATGATATGGATTGTTTCATGCGTCTGCGCATCCGTAAGTCGGAAATGCCGCGTTTGCGTGCGCGGTTGGAAAAGGTGGAAACGTTGCGCTTTGTGTAAGGTTTAAATTTTGCTCAGGTTTATTTGCGAATTGTTTCCGGGAATGTAATGATGCCGCCTTGTGGTATTCGTACGACGGCGTTCGCACAGGCAAACGGGGACGGTTGCTTATCAAAGGCGGGAAAACACTCGATAAATAACCTTAGGAACATAGCTGAAAGCAATATTTTTATACTTTTGCATCGAAAATAATGATTATATGAGACAAATAATATACGCAGTTATAATATTACATTCCATTTTGATAATTTCAGGATGCAACGGAAATAAAACAGCAGACAAACTGATGCCGGAACTTGAACAAGCGGAAAAGGTAATGTTCGACCATCCGGACAGTGCATTGCATCTATTGGAAAGTATGGAGGTTCCTTCGTCACGAACTGATAAGGAGAACCATGCGCTGTGGTGTCTGCTGACCTCACAGGCAAAGGTAAAACAGCTGATGAAAATCTCTTCCGATTCGCTTGTACGGATAGCATACGATTATTACAAGCCGACAGATAATGCTCGTAGAAAAGCAATGTCGGCACTTTATATGGGTGATATAAATTATGAATTAAGGAATATAGAGGAAGCCATGCAGTATTATCTGGAGGGTAAAACAGAAGTGGAAAAAACGGATGACTACAAAACGGGTTATCTGGTCATGATCTCATTATGTAGGTTATATTTATATCGTGATTTTGCTGATTATGCTTTGGAAGCCAGCAGGAAGGCATACGATTATGCTGTGAAAGATTCCAACAAGCGTTATCAGTTAGCTTCTCTTAAATATCTGGCCAGATGTTATTGCATTTCAGATTCATTGTCGAAGGCAATAGATACATATCATAAATGTAGTGAGCTGACTTTAGAACTTGATCTTGAAAGTTATTATTATGACATACAGAGCGAAATAGCCTTAGTATATATGCATAAAGGTGATATCAAAAAGTCTTTAGAGATTATAAAAAGCTTTCCAATTACATACCAGCGAGCTTCATTGATGGGAAAGGACTACTACCTTTTGGGGCAAATGGATTCAGCTTATTTCTTTTTAAATAAAGCTTTAAAAACTGATAACATTTATACTAAGGTGTCTGCATACCAATACCTATATAAATTGGGGGATATTCCCAAATACCGTAAATACCTGAAAACCTATTGCGATTCCCTTCTTTTTTACAACGATTCTATCATAGCTATTGATAAAGGCAAGGAAATCGTCGCCTACAAGGAGAAATACGACCACCAGAGACTAATCACCGAACAGCAGCGTCTGAGGCTGGAGAAGGCAGATGCACAGCGTATGATGCTCATCATCACGATATGCCTGATAGTGGTTATAGCTGTAGTTGCTTACCTCTATCAGAAACGGCTTGTGAGAAAGGAAACCACCATCCGCAAACAGTCGGAACAGCTACAGGACTATATGCTTCAACTGCACGAATACGAGACACAGCTCATGCAGAACAACCGCTACATGGAGGAACTGAAGGAACAGCTGTCCGGCCAGGAAATGAACTCTGAAGAACTGCATGAATACCGTGAACAGATAGACAGCCTTCAGGTTGAGAACAGCAGGCTGTCTGAAAAGATAAACTCTCTTCAACATCATATTAACGACTATTCTTCCAAACTGGATAAGGCCAGACGGGAGGCAGATAAGTTCCGCAACTTATCGGAAGAAAATCTCTACCTGAAGCAGAGGGAACGTGTGCTTACCGACTATGTGGTGGACACCGACAGACTGGTGAAGGAACTGAGAGAAAAATGCCGTGTTCTGGAGGCCGGTGAATGGGAGACTCTGGAACAAATGTGCGAAAGTACATACAGCAATTTCGTGAGCCGCCTTCAGGGTGTATGCCCAACTCTTACGAAGCAGGAGCTACACCTCTGTATGCTGATAAAACTACGTTTCAGCAATGCACAGATGTCGGAGATCTTCGGTGTGAATACGACTTCCGTATCCCAGAAAAAGTTCCGCCTGAAGAAGCATCTGAGCGATACTCTGCAAGACGGTCTTCCGGATGAAATGACACTCGACAGATGGGTGGCAGAGTTCTGAAAAATGAAAATGTAGATTTGGGGTTTGGTGTAAAACGTATGATAAACCATTGTATATTAATATAATACATGGATTTTTATTCTGATTAAAATGTAGATATACTTTTTATACACTTTTAATTTGTATATACTAACTTTGTGGTCGGAATAGATAATCGTAAACAATAAGAGTAATATACAATGAGATTTATTAAAGTATTTTTATTTGTGCTGACAGGAATCATACTACCTGTCAGTTTATCCGCACAGACAGTTAGCGGAAAATTGATTGACGAGAACAACTTAAATAATATATAATTATAAATTAATATTCTTATGACTAATAGATTAATATTTTCTATTTTTATTTCCTTATTTATATCATGTGCTTTTTCGACTATTAAAGCTCAAACTGATGTTCGCCCTTATAAAGAGTGGGAAGCTACCCAATTCGTTGCTGTTAGTGGACATCAACCTGAAGATTATGTTCTTACTGATAATAATTGGGAAATAATGTATAATTTACGTACTCCACATACCCAAAGTGAACTTCTTGATATGGGGATAAAATGTTCTGATAGCCAATTATTATTGTTGGAAGTAGGAGGGCTGATTAATAAAACAAAAGGAAAATGGAAATGCACAATTCCTATTCTCGATAAAGAACAGACTACCTCTTTAAGAAATGTCAGTAAGGAAATTGCGGCATCTATGTATTCAAAAACTAAGAATGATTTTGTCTCTCTTGTACATACAATCAAGGGAATGGGATTTGAAAACAATGCACTTTCATTGGTCTTTTCATATCTTTTGGACGGTAGGATGTGGACAAAGCTTGTTTTATTTGATGATATAAACAACCATGCTGGTTGGAGCGGTTGTTATTGGGTTTTATATGAGCCACGCAAAGACCTTAAATTCGGTACAAATGGTTTCGGTGATATGAATTTGATATTAACCTATCTCAACAGTGAGGTTTCGCCAAGCAGTAAAACGATGGATGATAGTGCTGATGAAATATCCCAATATGGTAAAATAAACAATCCGCAACTTATCTCTAAACTCATTCCATACGGCTTGACAAACCAAAGCGGAGACATTCTATTTCCTATCATAAAAAAACAGCAAGATAGTTTTCATCAAATTATTGATAAACTTGTTAATTCCATTTCGTCAGAACTTAAAGACAACTGTGGCAATATCGCAACTCAATATGATATAAATGATGAAAATACAGCAATGGTGATTTTGTATCATGAAGTTATGTGGTATTTAATGGATAATCTGATCCAGGATAAAGTGTTAAACATACCAGCTGTTTTTAAAGACGAAGAAAACAACAAACAACGATTGAATGAAGTCGTTTTTTTTATTGAGGGTGGATTGATGCAATAATATCTATTCAAAAATTATCAGATGCAGATAAAATTTTGCGGTAACAGTCCGCTATAAATTCAATACTGCCAAGAGCAAGTATAAAGGAACAGGAGCAGGTGACAACCAAAAGAGCCGTATGTAAGTATTATCTTAAATTCAGGAATGACTTTGAATAAATAATTTTATATATGAGGAAGTTATTGTTTTTTATTTTCAGTGCTTTTACAGCCATTGCATTAAAGGCACAGACACCCTCTATCGAGGCGTTGCGTACATGCGCAGCTGAAAAGGGAATGTCTCCCAAAGAATACATATTCAAGCAGTTTGAGAAATCGGATATAGTCGTGCTGGGTGAGCGCGACCACCGTGATACGGTACAATACGACCTGATTCACGACATCCTGGCCGATCCTCGTTTTGCCGAACAGATAGGATATGTTTATACCGAAGTCGGCTCGTACAACATGAATGATGATGTAAACCGCCTGCTGCAAGGCTGTTATCCAACGGAGGCGGCTTTCATGGACAGCCTGTATGCCTACTATAGAAAGTCGGAGACCTTCTATCCGATTTGGGAGAAATACAACCGTGTGAAGTTCCTGAAAGGTATATATGAAATAAATCGTACCTCTCCAAGGAAAATCAAACTCGGACTTACCGATTGCGAGTTCTTATGGGATGAAATCCGTACTGTAGAAGACTACAAAAGATTTTGGAAATCTCCTGGATTGAACGATCGCGACAGTTTAATGGCTACCCATATTTCGGAAATGTATGCCCGCCAGACACCCTTGAACGGTAAACGCAAGGCCTTGGTGATAACCAATCAGCCTCATGCTATAAACGATTCATTTATTCTCAAAAAGAGCAATACTGTTTATGGAGCACAGGGTTGGTGGATGAAGAAAATCTTTGGAGAAGAACGAGTCAAAATCGTGGTACTGAATTGGTTTGATTACAACCTGTTTGATGGCAGTAATTTCCCGATGACGGGCGAAGGACATTGGGATGCAGCCTTTGAATTGTTGAAATGTCGCCCGTTCGCCATTGATTTGAAAAACACACCTTACGGAGAAACGGCTTACAACGGTCACGTCGGAGGTACTACGACCAGTGCAAAGAATAAGTGTTGGCAAGATGTGGCAGATGGGCTTATCTACTATGCACCCCTCTATGACCATATGGCTGCATGGGGTATTGAAGGACTTATAACCAAAGAGTTTGAACCTGAAATCAAACGCCGCCTGACCCTATTTTTCCAGGCAACACAACCCGGTGCAGAAATACCCATGGAGGCTGCCATAGAAGAATACAATGTTTTTCATGCCCATCCAGCTGCCATCAAAAGCAAAGAGGAAGTGAAGGAAATCATTCAGGAAGTACTGGAGAAGAATCTTTGACAATAATGTAGTGGTATTGAATTATTAGCCCTACATTTATAGTCCAAGCAATCCTATTGACAACTACTTTTTAAGCAGAACACACAATGAAAAGACTGAAAGGACACTTGCTGATTTTACTATTAAGTTTAGTCTGCTTCACAAGCTTGTCGGCACAAACCGATGCCGAACGGAAGTTCTTGGCCTCAGCCGACTCGCTGAATACGCTACTCTTCGACGCATATACTGGGAAAGATTATCCGGCCGCCGAAGTCCTCTGCCAGAAGATTATCGACTTATACGACGCACACGCGACGCAACTGGCCGAAGGTTATGCTTACTTCAAATACTCCAGCTACTATAACATGGCCAGCATCCAGGCAATACAAGGGAAAAAACAAGAAGCTGCCAGCAGCCTGCTCAAAGCACTGGACAGCGGAAAGATTGAAGTAAGCTACAACAGGATAACCAACGACGAAGACCTGAAAGACATTCTGGACGCACCTGAACTACAACCCGCCCTGAAGCGTCTGAAAGAAACCACCGATTATCTTTATATTCTGCAGAATGCGCCGGAATACACCCGCACGCAGTCGGTAGACAGCCTGCCCCGGATTGTCTATGCGCAGGCCGACGAGCCCGACCTGAAGCGCGTCCGTGACTATTTCCGGCTGGACAGCGTGGCCGTGGCGGGCGACGAACTGGGCACCATCAAACGCATCCTGACCTATATCCACAACAAGATACGCCACGACGGGCAGAACGGTAATCCGAAGGGTGGAAACAACTCCATCAACTTTGCTGAGGCCTGCAAGGACGGCAGCCGAGGTCTGAACTGCCGCGGACTGGCTACGGTGCTGAACGAGTGTTACCTGTCGATGGGTATTCCGTCGCGCGTCATCACCTGCATGCCAAAGACGTACATCAACGATTGCCACGTCATTAACGCCGTCTATTCGTCCACCCTCGGCAAGTGGCTTTGGATAGACCCTACGAACAACGCCTGGGTGACCGACGAACAGGGTAACCTGCTGAGCGTGCAGGAAGTGCGCGTACGTCTCAGGAGCGGCCAGCCTGTCCGGGTGAACGAAGAGGCCAACTGGAACAATGAAAAGAAGACCACGACGGAAGACTATCTGTACGAGTACATGGCCAAGAACCTGTTTTATCTGGAAAGTTGGACGCGCTACGGGTTCAATACGGAAAGCGACCGAGAGAACCTTATCAACTACATCTTTCTGCAACCCACCGGCTGCGACAGCGACCAACGGAACCCGGGGAACTTTTCTGTCAACGACGACCGGTACTTTTGGCAGGTTCCCTAGTAAGAGGTATCACATTTGTCAAGTAACTCAATTACATGATTTCTCCTGGCTACAAATTCTTTCAGAGAGTTGTTGAGTCTTCCTTTCAGAATGTTTTGCAGAAGATATGACGTTGGACCGGTGGCTGGCAGAGTATTGAAAATGCAATTGTAGAGATGATAATTTGTGGATATAATAGTAATGATCAGAAAATCAGATGAATATAAGTATATGCTATAAGCCGGCTTGTAGAGACGTTTTTCATTTTTGTTCCGATAATTCATTCTATCTTTGTCGGTGAAGAACTTACAACAGAAATACAAAATAATACATACAGCATGAAAACACTTAGGAAAACACTACTGCTACTATGCACTTTGGCATCTTCTTTCGGTTTGTCGGCACAGACCGTCAGTGGGAAGCTAGTAGACGAACAGAACCAACCGTTACCGTATGCAAACGTCGTATTATTGTCTCTTCCGGATTCAGCGTTTGTAAATGGAACCATTAGCGGTGAGGATGGTTCTTTCACACTGGAGTCAACATCGGAAAATCAGATAGTGAAAATATCCTCTATCGGATATAAGACCGTATGTAAGCCTGTATCTCCGGCCAATATCGGTATCGTGCAGCTCGTATCAGATGCACAACAATTAGGGGAAGTTGTTGTAAAAGCAGACTTACCTAAAACACGCGTAAAAGGGGATGCCATGGTGACTACAGTTGCGGGTAGCATCCTTGAAAACGCAGGAACAGGAAACGACCTGTTAAACAAAATACCTGGCGTATCAGCCAATGAGGGGGATATTAAAGTTTTTGGTGCCGGAACTCCTGAAATATATATCAACGGACGTAAAGTACGGGACAAATCCGAACTCGACCAACTTGCATCCGACAACATCAAGAGCGTGGAAGTGGTGAACAATCCCGGCTCGCGCTATGATGCGACAGTCAATGCGGTTATCCGCATTCAGACTAAAAAGCCACAGGGAGAAGGGTTCGGTTTCAACAACCGTTTTTATACAGGCTACGGTTACGGATGGAATGTGCTGGACCAGTACAACTTCAATTACCGAAAAGGAGGCTTCGACCTTTCGGGTATGCTGTATGGCAAGAAAGGATACACGGAAGACCGCAAGACCATCACACAGAAAACGCTGTTGGATAAGACATGGATACAGGATTCATATCTCTGCACACAATATGACATGAAAGATATTTCGGCCATGCTGTCGCTAAACTATCAGTTTAACGAAAATCACTCTCTGGGTGCACGCTATGATTATGACCGGACACCGGAACGTCATGAAACGGTAGACCCGATGAATACCCTGGTGTATCAGGATGATGCTCTTTATGAGGAGAGTCACACTACGGGCTGGAGAAATACACAGGAAACCAGACATACCCTCAATGCTTATTATAACGGACGTGTAGGAGACTGGAATATCGACTTCAATGCGGACGGTTTCTGGTCGGATACGAAGAATCCACAGGAGATGCTTGAGCAGTTCACTCCAGCGGGAGGTTCCTTAGAGAAACAGACTGTCACCACCAAAAATTTGACAGACAATACCCTTTATGCGACCAAGCTCGTATTCGGACATCCCTTATGGGGCGGTAATCTCTCCTTTGGCGGTGAATACACCTATACGAACCGGAATAATGCGTACATGAATGTGGAAGGAATCCTGGATAACAATAACAGCAACATCAAGGAAAACTCTACTTCGGCATTTCTGGAATATGCCCGCAGCTTCGGCAAACTTCAGGCACAGTTAGGTGTACGTTATGAGCATTTGTCTTCCGACTATTACGAGGACGACAAGTATATGGACAATCAAAGCAGGACATACGACAACGTATTCCCATCCGTATCCTTGAATCTTCCGATTGGTAAAGTACAGACACAATTGACCTACACCGGCAGTATCTACCGTCCTTCATACTGGATGCTGAGAAGTGACATCATGTACGGCAACCGATATACTTACGAAGGAGGTAACCCGCTGCTGAGACCGTCACTGATAAACCGTCTTACACTGAATGTATCGTACAAGTGGATATATCTCAATTCACGATACATACACGGAGAAGATGCCATTACACAGTTGAGCAGGGCATATTCGGAAGACAATCCGACCGTTTCGTTATATTCCTTCTACAACATGTATAACAGTGACAAGTTATATACCACTCTTACATTGGCTCCAACAATCGGATTATGGTCTCCGCAGTTTAATTTTCTTCTGCTCCAGCAATGGTATAAAGTGGAAACATCCAATGGAACAGAAAACTTCAATAATCCGATATTGAGCTTTGCCTGGAACAACAATTTCAAGCTGCCTCTTGGTATCAGTCTCGATGTAGATTTGGGGTTCGACACTCCGGGTGACAACGAAAATACAAAGGTCGAAGAAGGGTGCTGGTATGCCAACATCAGTCTTTATAAGAGTTTCCTTAAAGACCGCCTTTCGGTTCAGCTGAAAGCCTATGACCTTTTCAATTCCTATCAGGCAAAATCAACTGTTTACAGTGGCAACCGTCTGATGACAATCAAAATGGAAGCCCGCAGGAATATTGGCATTACTTTACGCTATAAGTTCAATGCTGCCAAGAGCAAGTACAAAGGAACAGGAGCCGGAGACAGCCAGAAGAACCGTATGTAAATCATCGTAACAATAACAAGCAGTAATGTGGTGGAAAAAATAAATCGCCAAATTGTGATAGCTTCATCTGGTGTAAGATTAATAATCTTGCGCTTGTAAGATTAATAATCTTACAGCCTGAAGATTAATAATCTTACCGAAAAGGCAGTTATATTGGAAACTGTATGCTTCAATGTTCATACAAAATCAAGCATTTCAATGTGGGTGCCGGTATGCTTTATCCCTTTAAGTCCAAAGGATGGAGCGGTGGCACGAAATTGCTGAGCAATGAGGTACGGAAAGAAACTTGGTCCTTCATAAAGGATAACGGGAACATGTTCCTGCTCACTCTGTCATGGGATTTCAGTGTGGGAAAGAAACACCATGCAGGAACCAAGGTCACGAACAATGTAGACCGGGAAACTGGTATTGTTATGTAACACAATCTTTAAACATATATTTAAACGACAGGCTCTAAGAGCCTGTTTAAATTTTGCTCAGGTTAATTTTGCGAATTGTTTTCGAGGATGTTTTTCTGACTTTATGAGGAAGATAGCGGGCTATCTGACGAATAAAATCGGGAAAACAGACCGGAAACAAACGCAAAAGAACCTGATAGAATATTACTTTATTGGAAAATTTAAACAGGCTCTAAGTCCGAGCACATTTCAAAACAGGCTCTTAATAAAATGTAACATGTTTGTAACATGTTTGACATAAATAGTTTACCTTTGTCCTTTACCTTTGCACAAGTTAAAAATGAAGAGACAAATGAAAAAATATCTCTCTGCGCTGTTGTTGGCGCTCTCTGTAGCATCTGTCGGTGCTCAAGATTTTAGTTGGAAAGATGCGGTTCCCGAGATTCACGGTACAGTGCGTGGAAAGTACGAATATCAGACTACGACCAATGAGCAACGTTTCCAAGTGCGTAACGCACGTGTCAGCGCGACTGGCAGACTGCTCCCTATCGTGAGTTATAAGGCTGAAATCGACCTTTGCGACGAGGGGGTTATCAAGATGTTGGATGCCTATGCAAGGGTTACTCCATTTAAAGGTTTTGATGTCACCATCGGGCAAATGCGTGTGCCTTTTACCATTGATGCGCACCGTTCTCCTCACTTGCAGTATTTTGCTAACCGCTCGTTCATTGCCAAGCAGATGGGTAGTCTGCGCGATGCGGGTGCCACGTTGAAATATAGTATGAAAGAAGGTTTTCCCTTTTCGTTGGAAGCTGGTTTGTTCAGTGGTTCAGGATTGACCGAACAGAAAGGGTGGCACAAAGCTTTGTCTTATTCAGCAAAACTGGAGATGCAGCCTTTCAAAGGGTATAATCTGACGTTAAGTACGCAGCGCATTCGCCCGTTCGACCGCAACATCTACATGTACGACCTTGGCACTTATTATGACTGGAATAACTGGCATTTCGAGGTAGAAGCAATGTATAAGGATTATGCTCACTCTTCGTTCGAGAGTGTGTGGGCAGTGGATGCTTTCATCAATTACGATTATTTCATCAAGAAAGAAAAAAGCTTGATAAAGAAAGTGTCTTTTCTGGCACGTTTCGACTATATGGGCAACAACAGCGATGAATTGGATGAGGATGGGATAGATTACATCATCACCGACCACGAGCGCAAGCGTGTTACTGGCGGTTTGACGTTTAGTTTTGGTAAGCCTTTCCAAGCCGATCTCCGCTTGAACTATGAGAAATATTTTTACGATGACAACTCGTTGGCATTGGAGTCGGAACAAGATAAATTGGTAGTAGAAATGATGGTTCGCTTCTGATAATTTGCTTTTATAAACATTTGTTTGAAGCCGTCCTGGTTGTAGTGGTTACACCTGGGGCGGCGTTTTTTTATTTATTAGTTGCTGGTAGGAACTTGGGTATCTTTCTTGTGTCGGGATAAGGATGTAAGGAATAAAAGGAACAAAATACGTGGTTCGTTTGTTATTATCTTGACAACTAATTTTGAAAATGGGAAAAAATGCTTATCTTTGTATAAACCTTAACCTGCCTGCTATGAAGAGAGAGGTTTTACTGGTCGCGTGTGTGATGTGTCTGCTGCTTTTGGGATGTGAGAAACAGCAGGTGCAGACTTTTTCGGTGTCTGATAAGCTGGAAATCATTTCGGACATGGTTTCGCAAAGAGAAGCTTTAGGCTCTTCCAGGCAATTGGATGCTTCGGATATTCTTTTGACAAAAGATTTACTTTACGATCAGCATACACTGGAAGATATCTATCCCTATGGCGATACGGTGCGTAGCTTTAAGTGGGAAATCATTCGCAAATGTTTGGCATTCATAGAAAATATGCAACGTGATGAGGTGGATTGGGTTGTGCTTCGAAACTATAAGAATCGTAATGGAGAAGCAGCTTTGGTACATCGGTATGTGCGGAACGTATATGGGAGGGTGGCAGACACATGTGGTGTGGAGCGTTATCAGTCAATACCTTTCTATGAGCCGAATGACTCGTTAGTGCCTGTTCGATACGGGCGCGATGGTTCACTGGCTTATCTGAAGGACCGGGAAGGTAGTTTCTTGCGTATCGTTCCTGTGACGGCGGAAAGTGAATGGCTTGTTCCGTCGCGATACGTCAGACAGCTTCCTGCGGGCATAAAGTTCCACCATGCGGTATTCGTCGACCGGCTCGATCAGAACATCACTACACTGGAGCGGACAGGAGAAGGGCAATGGACCATTCGAAGTATGAATCCGGCAACGACAGGTATGCACCGTCCACCATATGCACAGGAGACCCCGCTAGGAATGTTTTTGTTGCAAGAAAAGAAAGAGCGGATGGTGTTTTTGAAAGACGGTGGTTCCGGTGTAGGAGGGTATGCTCCATATGCATCTAGATTTACGAACGGTGCCTATTTGCATGGCGTGCCGGTTAATGTTCCACAAACCCGGATGGTAGAATACAGTTGGTCGCTAGGTACGATTCCCCGTTCACATATGTGTGTGCGTAATGCTACTTCGCATGCTAAGTTCATTTTCGATTATCTGCCAACCGAGGCTACGCTTGTAGTAATTATTGAGTAGTTGGAAATACAGAAGCATTGTGGAAATATTATTTTGAGAAATCCGTGTAATCTGTGGTGGGAAAATTATTTATTTTGTAACTTTGCAGCCGTATTCTAAATTGATTTCATGCTGCGTATTTTCTTGATTATTTTGATGATGGTAGCTTCCGTATGTAGCTCTGTGCTTTGTCGGTCGGAAGAAAAGAAAGATGCTCCACAAGTGAAGATTGTGGATCGTTGCCTCCAGTTGTATCACGAGATGGACTTGGAAGGACGGGTGAATTATATTGCTTTCCGTCAGGCTGTGACGGGTTATTACCGTATCGGACAGCGGAAACGGGAGGTGCTGACCCTTATCGACTTTTCGAAGCCTTCTACGCAGGAACGTTTGTACGTGTTCGATATGAAGCAGAAGAAAATGCTGTTCTCTTCGGTGGTGGCACATGGGAAGAACAGTGGGAACATCTATGCTACTTCGTTCTCAAACGAAGACGGTTCACACAAAAGTTCGTTGGGGTTTTATTTAACTGAATCAACGTATCAGGGCAGAAATGGTTATTCGCTGTTGCTGGAAGGATTGGAAAAAGGTATCAACGATCGTGCCCGTCAGCGTGCCATCGTGATGCACGGGGCTGCGTATGCCAATCCTTCTGTCATTCGTAATGGTGGGCGTTTGGGAAGGAGTTTCGGTTGTCCTGCTGTCCCTCAGAAGTTATGCCGTCCTATCATTGACGCCATTAAGGGTGGTAGTGTGATGTATATCTATGCCGCCAAACCCAGCTATCTGGCGCAAAGCTCAATCTTGCACGCGGAGGGTCAGGATAGAGAAGAGGCAGGTATCAGTCTGGAAGCGGCCTTGCGGTAATACCACCATCCGAAGAGGTCAGCCAGTGCCCAGCCGATGGGAATGGACCACCAGATGCCATGTACGCCAATAGAAGGAATAGAGGCCAGTCCGTAAGCTAATGCGACGCGGGTACCGAGCGAAAAGACGGTGAGCACTACTGACATGCCTGGCATGCGGATGGCACGGAAAAGTCCGTAGAGCATGAAAAGGTATCCGATACCTACGTAAAAACTGCCTTCCACACGTAAGTATTCTACCCCAATGGCGATGATTTCGGTTTCATTGGCATCGATAAAAAGTTGCATCAAAGGACGTGCAAAGACAAAGACCGCTGCAGAGATACATAGGCAAAAGCCGGTGATGAACCATAGCGTATTGTGTATTCCTTTTTTTATCCGTTCGAATTTCTTAGCACCGAAGTTTTGGGCAATAAAGGTGGAAAAAGCATTCCCGAAGTCCTGTACAGGCATATAAGCAAAGGTATCAATTTTGACAGCGATGGCAAAGGCTGCCATTACGGCGGTACCGAAACTGTTGACTAACCCTTGCACCATCAGAATGCCAAAGTTCATCACCGATTGTTGCATGCATGTAAGTGAGGAATAAGTGGCTATCTCACGGATGGATTGTCTGTTGATGCGGATATGTTTCCATTTTAGCCGGAATATTGGGAAGCGGTAGAGGGTATACAGGCAAAGTCCTACACCCGATACGATTTGTGAGATGACGGTGGCTACTGCTGCTCCTGTCACGCCCCAGTGGAAAATTGCGATGAACACCAGGTCAAGTACAATGTTGAGTACCACTGATATACCTAGGAAAGCGAGGGGTACGATGGAATTGCCTAAGGCACGGAGCAGGAAAGCATAATAATTATAAAGGAATGTGCTGAAGATACCGATGAATATCACCAGCAGGTAGTCATGCATCATTCCAGTGATTTCGGCAGGAGTTTGCAGCCAGCGGATGATGGGATGGGCGAATATCAGTGACAGCGTGTTGATGATGAGAGTAATACCGCCTGTCAGAAGGAGTGATGAGACCAGGCTTCGTTTCATTCCCTCGTAATCTTTTGCTCCATATTGCAGAGAGAATACGGCTCCTGTACCCATACAAAGCCCGATAAAGATGGAGGTAATGAACACCATCAGCGAATAAGCCGACCCTACCGCTGCCAGTGCATCAGCACCTAGGAAGTGTCCAACGATGAGTGTGTCGGCTATGTTGTAGCATTGTTGAAGCAGGTTTCCCAACATCATCGGGATAGCGAAACGCAGCATTGTGCCCGTGATGCTACCTTTTGTCAGGTCGCCCGCTGAAGTATGGTCTTGTATGTTCATGGCTTTGTCTTTACGTTTGCTGCCGCAAAGATATTGCATAAATCAAAAACATATACTACCTTTGCCTAAATTTATAGTCAAACTTGGATTTATAAACCTTATATGATATGTTCAGAAGTCATACTTGTGGTGAGCTGAGACTCGCCGATGCAGGCAAAAACGTGACGCTCGCCGGCTGGGTGCAGCGTACGCGTAAGATGGGAGGGATGACCTTTGTGGATCTTCGTGACCGATATGGCATCACCCAATTGGTGTTTAATACAGAAGTGAATGCAGAACTGTGCGAGCGAGCCAATCACTTGGGACGTGAATTCGTTGTTCAGGTAATGGGCGTGGTGAGCGAGCGTTCCAGCAAGAATGCCAACCTTCCTACTGGTGAAATCGAAATCATCGTGTCGGAATTGAATGTGCTGAATGTGGCACAGACCCCTCCGTTTACGATTGAAGATAATACAGACGGCGGCGATGACCTCCGGATGAAATACCGCTACCTGGATTTGCGTCGTACTGCCGTGCGCAAGAATCTGGAGTTGCGCCACCGGATGACAATGGAAGTGCGCCGTTATTTGGATAGTAAAGGTTTCCTCGAAGTGGAAACTCCGATGCTTATTGGGTCTACACCCGAAGGTGCGCGCGATTTTGTAGTGCCTTCACGTATGAATCCGGGACAATTTTATGCTTTGCCCCAGTCTCCGCAGACGTTGAAGCAGCTACTGATGGTGTCGGGGTTCGACCGTTATTTCCAGATTGTGAAATGTTTTCGCGATGAAGACCTTCGTGCTGACCGTCAGCCTGAGTTCACACAGATTGACTGTGAGATGAGTTTTGTGGAACAGGAAGACATCATCCAGATGTTTGAAGGGATGGCAAAGCATCTGTTCAAGGAATTGCGTGGTGTGGAACTGACTGAGTCGTTCCAGCGTATGCCATGGGCCGATGCAATGAAGTATTATGGTAGCGACAAGCCCGACTTGCGTTTCGGCATGAAGTTTGTCGAACTGATGGATATATTGAAAGGTTATGGCTTCTCAGTATTCGACAATGCAGCGTATATCGGCGGTATCTGTGCTGAGGGGGCGGCGCATTACACTCGCAAACAACTTGATCAGTTGACTGAGTTTGTGAAGCGTCCGCAAATCGGTGCGAAAGGCATGGTCTATGCCCGCGTGGAAGCCGATGGTAACGTGAAATCAAGTGTCGATAAATTCTATGCTCAAGATGTGCTTCAGCAGATGAAAGAGGCTTTCGGTGCCAAACCGGGTGATTTGATATTGATATTGAGTGGTGACGATGCGATGAAAACTCGCAAACAGCTTTGCGAATTGCGCTTGGAGATGGGTAACCAGCTGGGCTTGCGCGATAAGAATAAGTTTGCCTGCTTGTGGGTGGTAGATTTCCCGATGTTTGAATGGAGTGAGGAAGAAGGTCGCCTGATGGCAATGCACCATCCGTTTACCCATCCTAAAGACGAAGACATTCCTTTGCTGGATACAGACCCGGCTGCCGTGCGTGCCGATGCTTATGATATGGTGGTCAACGGCGTAGAAGTAGGGGGTGGTTCTATTCGTATCCACGATTCAGCGCTTCAGGAGAAAATGTTCGAAATTCTGGGATTCACACAGGAAAAGGCGCAAGAGCAGTTCGGCTTCCTGATGAACGCCTTTAAGTTCGGTGCACCTCCTCATGGCGGATTGGCATATGGTCTCGACCGTTGGGTATCGCTCTTTGCCGGTCTTGACAGCATCCGCGACTGTATTGCATTCCCAAAGAACAATTCCGGTCGTGACGTAATGTTGGATGCTCCAGGCTATCTTGACCAGAAGCAGCTGGACGAATTACATCTGCAAGTAGTGAAAGAAGACTGACCCAAAGAGGCACTGGTCATCGTTATCTCTTAAAAGAAGTTGAATGAAAGAATCTGTACGCGTCATCCGTTTTGCTATCGTAGGCACGCTCAATGCTTTGATTACTGCGTTTGTGGTATGGCTGCTGATGCATATCGAGGGTGAAAGTTACATCACGGCGAATATCATTGCTTATGTCGTGGCGCAGATTCACAACTTTATTTGGTGTAAATATTGGATATTCCCTCTTGAGCCTGGCAATAAGAAGAACAGCATCTGGCATCAGGTGTTGTTCTTTGCCGGTGCCTTCCTGCTGGCCTACAGCATGCAGTTCCTTTTCCTGCTGATGTTGGTGGAGTTGTTTTACTGCAATGAGTATCTGGCTCAGTTTCTGGGACTTTTCATCTACGGTGCGGTCAACTTTATCACCAACCGTCACATTACTTTCCGCTGATGTCATTTCGCAAACATCCCTTGCAGTGGCGTATGCGATATGCTACTGCAAGGGATGTTTGCGGATATTCATTAAAAACATTATGCCATTTTCAGCAGGTGCTGTTCTTCGATGTAATTCAGTCCTTTATCGAGTATGACTTTACGGGTTTCTTCCGGGCTGTCAGTCCGGAATACCAGGATGCCTTTGCCCGAAAGTAGGAATGAATAGAGGTAGGAAATACCTATCCCTGCCTGGCTGAAGCTTCGAATGGCATCGGCTGCACGTCCCGGTTGGTTATCGAGCATGATGGCGAACACGTCCGAAAGATTTGCTGAGATGCCTGCCTGTTTCAATGTTTCGTAAGCGCGCATCGGTTCGGAACAGATGATGCGGTAGATACCATATTCTACTGTGTCGGAAATGGTGGAAGCGATAAGTTGGATATTCGCTTCTTTCAGTAGTTCGAGCACCTGAAGCAATGTGCCCGACTTGTTTTCTACAAATACAGATAACTGGTGGATGGTCATATTTTATGCTTTTTAGGTTTACAAGAACAAGCTCTGACGAGGTTGGCAAAACTCTGAATATTCAAGGCTATTTAAAGCTTTGTCACCTTATCAGCTGATGCCTTGTGTTGGTATTATATCAATGTTTTTCTTAAGTCTTTCACGCGTATGGCTTTACCTTCCTGCTGGGGCAGGCTGCCTTTAGGTACGAGTTTGACGCGCGGAGTTATCAATATTTCGTCTTTCAACTGGCGGGTGATTTCCTTGGTTAGTCTTTGCAGGAAACCATAGTCATCGGTAAAGTCGTTCAGTTCTACTTCTACGGTCATTTCGTCATTCGCTTCCAGATTGGTCAGCGTGATGAGGTATTCGTTACCCAGTTCCTTAAATTGCATCAGAATGTTTTCTATCTGGATAGGGAAGATGTTCACACCCTTCAAGATTATCATGTCATCGCTCCGGCCTTTCATGCGGTCCAGTCGTTTGTGGTGACGTCCGCAAGGACAGTCACCTGGCAAGATGCGTGTCAAGTCACGTGTGCGGTAGCGCAGGAGGGGCATTGCTTCGCGGTTGATGGTAGTCAGCACCAGTTCGCCTATCTCACCTTCAGGTACCGGTTCCAGTGTTTCCGGATTTACGATTTCCACGATGTAATAGTCTTCCCAAATGTGCAGACCATTCTGTTCGGGACACTCGAATGCTACTCCCGGACCACACATTTCAGACATTCCGAAAGAGTTGTATGCCTTTACGCCTAACATGTCCTCGATACGCCGGCGTTGTTCGTCCGAATGTGGTTCAGCTCCGATAATCAAGGTACGGAGCTTTGTATCGCGGTGCGGGTCAATGCCCATCTCTTCCATTACCTCATAAAGTCGTCCGGCATAGCTGGGAATGGCGTGTAGCGCGGTAGTGCCGAAGTCGGTGATAAACTTGATTTGCCGCTTGGTGTTTCCAGCTGCTGCAGGTACGGTGAGCATTCCAAGCCGTTCGGCACCATATTGGAATCCCAGTCCACCGGTGAACATTCCGTAGCCCGATGAATTTTGGAAAATGTCACCTTTGCGTAATCCTACCATGTAGAGGCAGCGTGCTACGGCATTTGCCCATTCATCCAGGTCGTGTTGGGTATGCAGGATGACGGTAGGTGTGCCCGTTGTGCCACTGGACGAGTGCAGGCGTACCACTTCTTCCAGCGGAACAGCCGAAAGTCCGAATGGGTAATGGTCACGCAAGTCTTGCTTGGTGGTAAAAGGTATTTTCTGTAAATCGTCCAGCGAGCGTATGTCTTCCGGCCTGAGGCCGTTCTCGGTGAAGCGTTGTTTATAGAAAGGAGAGCGCATGCAGCGTTGCAATGTTTGTTGCAGCCTCTCCATTTGAAGCCGTTCTATCTCCGGGCGAGTCATTGTTTCCAGTTCCGGATGCAAGTACATTTGTTCGTGTTTCATAGTTTTTTCTGAGATGTAATGTATTTAGTATGAACATTCTGAGATGTCATCTTTAATTGTTTTATGAATGTCCGCAATCAGCCAATTCGCTGAGTTGAAAATGCAGTAGTACTGCCTTTGCTGATGCAGTATATATTCATAAGCCGATGCAGTATATATTCATAAGCTGATGCAGTATATATTCATAAGCTGATGCAGTATATGTTCATAAGCTGATGCAGTATATATTCATTTTTCAGGGGTATGCATTGACTGTTTGCGGACATTCATTAATTGTTTTCCTTTTTGATTGGTGCCGTTATAAACATGGTAGAAAAATCTTATACTTAAGTGCTTTATATTTTATGTTGAGACTTGACTGGGACAGATTTTGTTTTCTTTGAATCCTTTGCTCTCTGAGGTTTAAGAGATTGAAGTTTCATTAGGAAATATAAGATTTTTCATTGTTTTTACAGGCTGGTTAATTATTTTGAACTTTCATCAGCACTTTATTTTCAGTTCGTTCAAAATGCAACGCATTTTTTCAAACGTAGTGATGCGGGTAGGTACCAAAGGAAGGCGCAGGCGGTTCTTTATCATCCCCATCATGCTAAGCATGGCCTTCACTCCTGCCGGGTTACCGTCAACAAAGAGTAGCTTAAACAATTCAGTAAACTGGTGATGGATAGCCAATGCGCTAGGATAATCACCGGCTAGTGCCAGACGGGTCATACGGCTGAATTCTCGTGGAAATGCATTTCCTATGACTGAAATGACTCCTACGGCTCCCAATGTAATCAGAGGAAAGGTAATGCCGTCATCGCCTGAAATAACATCGAAATTGGTTGGTTTGTTTTTTATGATGTCATCCATTTGTGTAATGTTTCCCGAGGCTTCTTTAATGGCTACGATGTTTTCGAAATCACGTGCCAGGCGCAACGTCGTTTCAGCTGTCATATTTACACCCGTGCGTCCAGGTACGTTATAAAGTACTACCGGCAATTTAGTAGCTTGTGCGATGGCTTTGTAATGTTGGTAAATCCCTTCTTGTGACGGCTTATTATAGTAAGGTACGGCAACGAGTACGGCATCTACTCCTGTCATATCATCATTTTTTAACGTGTCAACTACAGTTTGGGTACAGTTACTGCTCACGCCTAACAGAATGGGAACTCTTCCGTTTACTCGTTCTATGACAGTTTGTTTTATCTTTTTCTTTTCGTCAGCCGTCAGTGTTGGGGTTTCTGCTGTGGTTCCCAGTACACATAAGAAGTCTGTGCCATTTTGGATCTGATATTCCACCAACTTAATAAGTGCATCATAATCCACACTTCCGTCTTCATTAAAAGGAGTGACTAATGCCACCCCCATTCCTCTCAACTTTCTTCGTATCATAATCAAAATATAAACGTGATCTATTAGCTTCACAAAAATACGAATATTTTTTTTTTAAAAACAAATATGCCCTTAATTATTTAACGTTGTAAAGTCAACCGGCCCATGCAATTTAAAATTGATTTAAAGAATTCGTTCGTTTCCACAAACGAAGATATGCTTCATCTGCCATTCCAGTTACTTGCTACACTTCGCGGTGCCGGTTTGCTGACGGGGTAGGGGAAAGGTTATAAAAAAAGTCTGTAGGCTGAGCTTACAGACTTTTCAATTCTCTCTAATTGTTCGAGATTGGATTATTCAGCAACTACTGAATCAGTAGCAGCGGCAGCTGTTGAATCAACTGCTGTAGAATCCATTACCGGAGCAGCTTCTTCTACAGTTTCAACTGTTGCTGAAGAATCTACAGTGCTTTCAGTGTTAGCTGCTTTGTTTCCGCAAGATGCAAAAGAAACAGCAGCAAATGCTACGAACAAAAATACTAATTTTTTCATTTTCTTTGCTTTTTTAAATCTGTAATACTTATGTTGTCTTCTTAAAACGCTGCAAAGATATAGAGTTTTTTAATAGGTTGTTCATGAAAACCGGTTTTTTTTTGAAAAAAATATGTTTGGTAAAGGAATCTGAACGTACAAAGTGTAAAAATGCGATTCTCTGATGCCGGTTAGCGATGGTCTGCAAAATAATGTGTAACTTTGCATTCCCTGAATCAGGATTAATTATACACCTTATTATATATATGACAGATAATTCTATTTTTCGCAATAAGAAAGCGGCCTATTGCACCTTGGGATGCAAGTTGAATTTTGCCGAAACATCTACAATAGGAAAGATGCTGAAAGAAGCAGGCGTACAGACAGTGCAGAAAGGAGAAAAGGCGGATATATGCGTAATCAACACCTGTTCGGTGACTGAGGTCGCTGATAAAAAGTGCAGGCAGGCGATTCATCGGATGGTGAAAGAGCATCCGGGAGCTTTCATCGTGGTGACAGGATGTTATGCACAGCTGAAACCGGAACAAGTGGCGGGCATTGAAGGGGTAGACTTGGTATTGGGTGCCGAGCAGAAAGGAGATTTGATGAAATACTTGGGTGGGCTGGAAAAGCGTGCTCATGGCGAAGCAGTGACTTCACCTCAGCAAGATATACATACATTTGTGCCTTCTTGTTCAAGGGGAGACCGTACCCGTTATTTCCTGAAAGTACAGGACGGATGTGATTATTTCTGCTCGTATTGTACGATTCCTTTTGCACGTGGAAGAAGCCGGAATGGTAAAATTGCTGATTTGCGGGAACAGGCACGACAGGTTGCAGCAGAAGGTGGTAAGGAAATAGTATTGACGGGAGTCAATATCGGTGATTTTGGTAAAAGCACCGGTGAGACATTCCTTGAGCTGGTGCAGGCACTGGATGAGGTGGAGGGAATCGAACGGTACCGGATCTCTTCGATTGAACCAAACTTGTTGACCGATGAGATTATTGCGTTTGTAGCTCAATCGAAACGGTTTATGCCTCATTTTCATATTCCATTACAATCGGGATGCGATGAAGTGTTAAAATTGATGCGCCGGCGCTACGACACGAAGCTGTTTGCTTCGAAGGTGCAAACGATCAAATCGTATATGCCTGATGCGTTTATCGGTGTGGATGTGATTGTGGGGACGCGTGGGGAGACACCCGGCTATTTTGAACGTACCTATCAGTTTATTGAGGGACTGGATATAACCCAGTTGCACGTATTCAGTTATTCGGAACGTCCGGGTACGCAAGCATTAAAGATAGATTATGTAGTCTCTCCGGAAGATAAGCATATACGAAGCCAGCGTCTGCTTGCTCTGTCGGACGAAAAAACAACAGCCTTTTATGAAAGACATATTGGTCAGGAAGCTGTTGTCTTGATGGAACATGCTAAGGCGGGAGCACGAATGCATGGCTTTACACCGAACTATATACGGGTAGAACTGGAAAATAAAGAAGGCTTGGACAATAATTTAGTGCGTGTACAGCTGGGTGAAATGAATGCCGATGGGACAGCATTAAAAGGAATCTTGTGTGGAAAGTTGGATTGATTTGGATGTTTTAACATTTCCGGAGCAGTGAAAATAGGACTTGTTGCATTCTATTGGTGCCGGTGGACAAATGGGAACCGATCCTGTAGAAGTTTTATTGTAATTTCAGCTCATTGGCGCTTGTTGTTTTGCAATAAAATTGTATATTTGTAAGAAGCTGTTTTGGATTTATCGCCCAAAGCACACACGAAAACGGATACATCAAGCCAAGAAAAACTTTTTGGAGAAATTCAAAACAGCTTCTAAATAGAGTCGGTATTTGTGTTTCCCTGGCACGTGTTTGTTGTTAATCTTATAAGGAATAAGAATGTATGAGTAAGATAAATGTAGCTGTTGTCATTTTGAATTGGAACGGTGCAGAGATGCTCCGCAAATTCTTGCCTTCTGTATTGACCTATTCACAGGGAGAAGGTGTGAAAGTGTATGTAGCCGACAATGCATCGACAGATGATTCATGTGCGGTTGTGGAAAATGAGTTTCCTGAGGCTTGCTTGATGAGGCTGGATCAGAATTATGGCTATGCGGGTGGGTATAACAAGGCATTAAAGCAGATAGATGCAGAATACGTGGTGTTGTTGAACAATGATGTAGAAGTGGGGAAAGGCTGGTTGGAGCCTATGGTGAAATATATGGACGAACATCCGCAAGTGGCAGCCTGCCAGCCTAAAATCTTGAGCTGGCGGGTAAAGACTAATTTCGAATACGCTGGGGCGGCAGGTGGATTTATCGACCGGTATGGTTATCCGTTCTGTAGGGGACGGGTGCTGGATGAGATAGAGGAAGACCGTGGACAGTATGATTATAATATACCGATATTCTGGGCTACAGGGGCGGCGTTGTTTGTCCGGCGGAATGTATATTGGGAAGTGGGAGGTCTGGACGAACGCTTTTTTGCCCATATGGAAGAAATAGATTTTTGTTGGCGGTTGCGTAGCCGGGGGTATCGTATTGTCTGTTTGCCGCTATGTGAAGTATATCATGTAGGAGGGGCTACTTTAAAGACAAGTGACCCGAAGAAAACTTATTTGAATTTTCGAAACAACTTGCTGATGCTTTATAAAAATTTGCCAGCTAAGGAGTTGAAGCGTGTAATGCGTGTCCGGCTGATATTGGACTATCTGGCAGCTGGTTTCTTTGCTTTGCGTGGGAAAGTAGGGGAAGCACGTGCTGTGTTGAAAGCACGTTGTGACTATGTGGCCATGCGACCTCAGTTTGAAACGGACCGCAAAGAGAATTTGCAGAAATCAGTCAATACTGATATTGGGGAGCGATATCGTTTCAGTCTGCTGTGGCGAGTACAGGGAAGAAGGAAGAGAACGTATGAAGAGTTGATAGGATAACTCTTTATAGAATGTTTATTGAGGGTATATCAAGATAAAGGACGGCTATCAAAATGAAAACTAAGTCCTGTTTTGATACACCCTCAAAACAGTTTTTTTATTTGTAAATAGCTTTTTTCCCAGCCAGCAGGGTGTTCCGCATCAATGAAACGATAGTCATGGGGCCTACACCTCCTGGCACAGGTGTGATGAAGGAGCATTTAGGAGCTACCTCATCGAATTTTACGTCTCCAGTCAGTTTGAATCCTGATTTTTTTGTTGCATCTGGAACGCGGGTAGTGCCTACGTCAATAATAACCGCTCCTTCTTTTACCATATTTGCTTTTACGAAGTTGGGTTGTCCCATGGCGGCTATGATGATGTCTGCTTCTTGGCATTCTTTTACAAGGTTTGCACTGTGGCTATGACAAACGGTCACTGTGGCATCGCCCGGATAATTTTTTTGCATCATCAGCATCGCCATCGGTTTGCCTACAATGTTGCTTCTTCCCAGTACGACACATTTCTTTCCTTGTGTTTCGATGTGGTACCGTCTGAATAATTCCATGATTCCGTTGGGAGTGGCTGAAATATAGCAGGGGAGTCCGATAGACATGCGTCCTACATTAATGGGGTGAAAGCCGTCTACGTCTTTGCGGTAGTCTATCGTTTCGATTACCTTCTGTTCGGATATGTGTTTGGGCAAAGGCAACTGGACAATAAAACCATCGATGTCTTCATCGTCGTTTAACTCACAGACTTTTGCCAGTAGTTCTTCTTCGGTCACGTTGTCTTCGTAGCGGATCAATGTGGACTTGAAACCGCATACTTCACATGCTTTTACTTTCGATGCCACGTAGGTCTCACTTCCACCATCGTGACCCACTAAAATGGCAGCCAGATGCGGACGTTTTCCTCCATGGGCAACAATGTCTGCTACTTCTGCTGCAATTTCTTGTTTAATCTGTTCAGAAATAGCTTTTCCATCAATCAATGTCATATTTCTTCTGTTTAAATTGTTTAATATATTAATGCTCTAACAAAATTAATATTTTCCATTCATATCATCTAGTATATTTGTTTCTTTATGCTTTATTAACCCAGCATCCGTAGCGGTAAAATGAAATGCCTGAAAGAATTTGTGAAATCAGTGTCGGAAGGCATAAATGCTACGCTGTAGAAGATAATCTTTTCCAATATCGGATAATCCTCTCCGTCACTGAGGGTAATCTGCATGATTTAAATGCGTTTGTTCTGTGTTTTCTGTGTTTTTGTCTGTTTCCGAATAAAAAAACATTGGAAAAGTTTGCAGATTCAAAATTAATGTTTACCTTTGCACTCGCTTTTGAGAGGTAATCAACATGGTGACTATAGTTCAGTTGGTTAGAGCGTCAGATTGTGGTTCTGAATGTCGTGGGTTCGAGTCCCACTAGTCACCCTCACTTAAAAACCTCTTCGAAGTAATTCATTACATTTTATACCAACATGGTGACTATAGTTCAGTTGGTTAGAGCGTCAGATTGTGGTTCTGAATGTCGTGGGTTCGAGTCCCACTAGTCACCCACACTTGGGTATCAGGCAGTGAGTATCTAAATGTATATTCACTGCTTTTTCTTTTTTAAATATTCCCTATTGGATTTGTACTTTTTTAATTAATTGCCTATATTTGCAAAAAAATATGAATAATATGGTCGGTAAGGTAGGTGTTATCGTTTCTATTGTTCTTTTCTGCATAGCAGTAGGAGTTTATAGCTTTGTCCAACTCAGTGTGGCTGATAAGGGCAAGGATGTCGATTTGTTGTCTTTTGTGCCATTGGAGAGTGTTGGCTTGCTTGAAACTGATAATCCTGACTTCTTGGCTAATGAATTTCCACAAACCACTTATGGTTTGCAATTGGATACATTGCGGCAGAGTGGTTTGTTCCCGATGGTACTTAATGCCGTATTTCCGAATGCAGACAGTACGGTACATCGGCTGAGCAATGGCATTGAAAGAATGATGATCAGTTTTCATGCACCAATGTCGGCGCGTAATGTCGTAATGTATTTCCGTACCCACGGTTCGGGAAGAGAGTTTTTACAGCGGATGATGCAGCGCCAAGGGAGAAGGTTTGTGCCTAAGAAAGAGTCGTATCGAGGTAGCGATATAGATATCTATGCACTCGAAAACGGTGATTTTATAGCTGCTTATTGTGGCAAGGGTTTTTGTGTCCTTAGTTATCAGAAAAGCTTGATAGAGCAAGTGATTGATGCCCGTAAAGATGATGTTTCGTTGCGTGAGGATGCTGTGTTTATGGAATGTTACGAAGGAAAGGCTGTCAATTTTATTACATTGTACGGGCATGCTCCTTCACTGCCTTTCCTGGTAAGGGATTGTGCGAGTTGCTGGAGCAGTTTTGATATCCATTTAAACAGTGAGGTGTTTTATTTGAGTGGTTCGATGGTATTGCCGGATTCATGCCGGTTTCGTGTCACAGACCGGCTGTATCAAATGGATTCAGTTTCTGAAGATGGCTTGCTGGTGTTGTCGGGACAAGAAAAGGTGGATTCGTGTATATCGCGTATGATAAGCATTCCACAACATACTTTATTCGAAGAATGTGTATCGAATCTTTCGCGTGATGCCTCTTTTATTTTTGTGGCGGATATGGATAAGTTGAAAGGAGGGGATATGTTGCAGGTTGGTGGATTTTATTTGCCCAAATTTGTGATGCAGCATGTCGATTTGTTCCGCTCATTCATTTTTTCTGCGCAGGTGACAAAAGTCGGCAACAAGTATTCGCATATCATTGTTTTCACGTATAAGAATTAAAATGATTTTCTTTTTATACGATGCGCAAATAATGTTGCGAGAAGAGTAAGAGCCTGTTTAATTTTTCCAATAAAGTAATATTCTATCAGGTTCTTTTGCGTTTGTTTCCGGTCTGTTTTCCCGATTTTATTCGTCAGATAGCCCGCTATCCTTTTTCTCATAAAATCAGAAAAACATCCTCGAAAACAATTCGCAAAATTAACTTGAGCAAAATTTAAACAGGCTCTAAGAAACCGTTTTGAATTTATCGTGTGCTGATTTTCTGTACAGCTTGTCTTTCCGTTTATTCGATTTTATCTCAACCGGTGACGTTGAAAATGGGGACCTGCTTTCAAGTGAAAATAGGTCATGGATACGATTGTAAGTATGGCTCCGAACAGGTATGCGTCTCTGAACGAAGCGATTTCGGCAATGTATCCGCCCAGCAGCATGCCGATTCCAAGCCCTACATCCCACGAAGTAAGGTAAGTACTGGTGGCGGTCGCACGCTGGTTGTTGGGAGCCAGGTTTACGAATAACGTATTGTAGGCAGGAAACATGGTGCCGAATCCAATGCCCAAAAGCAAGGCGACTGAAAAGAACAGACTCGTTGTGAAAGCATAGTTCCACTCTATCAGCCAGCCGCAAGCGGTCAGGGCAAAATAGCAGAGGCATACCAGATATAGTCCGGCATTGATGACTTGCGTGATTTTCCCTTTGTCGACCAGCCGTCCGCTGAACATGCGGCTGATAGCCATGCCTACAGCCATCAGGGTAAAGAAGAATCCGGTTTCGGCGGTGATGCCGATTTGCCGGGCATACATTGCCACGTAATTGGTCGTCATGCCGTAAGGGATGGAAAGCAGAAGCAGGCTGAGTCCGGCGGGAAGCCCTTTCAATAAGATAAAGCGGTCGAGCGATATCGGTTCGCGTTTGACCGGCGGTTTATAAGGGGTCTTTACCAGGCTGGCTGCGATAAAGCCCAAGATGCATGAACCGAGTCCATAAGAAAAAATGGCGATGTAAGATGTGCCTGCGCTATGAAGGAACAATCCGAACATCGGTCCGACAGACATGGCGAGGTTGTTAGCCAGTCCGTAATAGCCCAAGCCTTCCCCTCTTCGTGATGAAGGCATGATGTCGATGACTACGGTATTTCCTCCTACGGTCACCATCCCGAACGAAATGCCGTGGATGATGCGGTAGATGATAAACATGGTCAGTGCGCCGGCAAAGATGTAGCCGGCGAAAATCAATGTGAAAACAAAATAGGCAAACAGGTATAAGGGCTTGCGTGCGAAAGTATCAAGCAAGTATCCCGAAAACGGGCGGATGCAAAGTGAAGATACAGTATAACACGACAAGACAATGCCGATAGTGGTATTTGAAGCATGGAAAATTTCCGAAAGATAAAAGGGAAGCACCGGAACCAAGAGCCAAAAGCCGAAGTAGAGAAGGAAATTGGCGGCAAGGATGCAACAATAACTTGGGGTAATAAGCCGTTGCTTTTCCATAAACAGGAGTGTTAGGGGGTGGGGTTAATTAATAGTTAACAATTAATAATTAATAGGGATCAGCGGATGTTCCTACCCTTAACTATTAATTATTAACTATTAACTGTTTATTTAGTTTGCCGCTTCGAATTCTTCAAGGAAGCGGGTGTCGTTTTCCGAGAACATGCGCAAGTCCTTCACCTTGTATTTCAGGTTGGCAATGCGTTCTACGCCCATGCCGAAGGCATAGCCCGAATAAACTTTGCTGTCGATGCCGCATGCGTCGAGCACAGCAGGGTCTACCATGCCGCATCCCAAAATTTCCACCCAGCCGGTGTATTTGCAGAACGGACATCCTTCTCCACCACAGATGTGGCAACTGATATCCATTTCGGCACTGGGTTCGGTGAACGGGAAATAGGAAGGGCGTAGACGGATTTTGGTTTCAGGTCCGAACATTTCTTGGGCAAATTGCAGCAAGACCTGTTTCAGATCGGTGAACGATACGTTCTTGTCTACATACAGTCCTTCTACCTGATGGAAGAAGCAATGGGCACGGTAGCTGATGGCTTCGTTGCGGTACACACGTCCCGGGCAGATGACACGGATAGGAGGTTGGGTCACTTCCATGGTGCGTGCCTGTACGCTACTGGTATGCGTGCGCAGGATGATGTTCTTGGTCACATCGTCCGGATTGGTCTCTACGAAGAAGGTATCCTGCATGTCGCGTGCCGGATGGTCGGGAGCGAAATTCATCTTTGTGAATACGTGCAGGTCGTCTTCCACTTCCGGACCGTCGGCAATGGTGAATCCCAGACGGCTGAAGATATCAATGATCTGGTTGCGCACGATGTTCAGCGGATGGCGTGTGCCCAGTCCGATGGGATAGGCCGTACGGGTCAGGTCAATGCCCGACATGTCGGCATCCTGGTTCTCGAATGTCTCTTTCAGGGCGGCTATGCGTTCTTGTGTACGGGTTTTCAGTTCGTTCAGTTTCATGCCCACTTGTTTCTTCTGTTCGGCGGGCACATTCCGGAAGTCTGCCATCAAGGCATTGATGATTCCCTTTTTGCTCAGGTACTTGATGCGGAGCGCTTCCAGTTCTTCTGTGTTCTGGGCGTTCAGCTGATCTACTTCTTGAAGTAATTCTTCTATTTTCGTTATCATAACCTATTCTTTAGTTTTCTTATTTTTAGCGCAAAGGTAAGGATTTAAACTGAATTATTGTCTTTTTCTTCCGACAAAAAAGAAAACTACAGGTCTTTTATCCAATAAAAGAAAAAAAGAAGTAATTTTGCGCTTGATTTTTCAGAAGCACTAAATATGAAAAAAATTGTATTCGGATGTTGTTTGCTTGTATTGGCAACAACCTCCTGCGGAGGTGGAAAGAAAAAGATAGATCCTTTTGAGACGCTGACGAGTGAGATAGATTCGTTGTCTGCCGCGCCCGACACGATGGTGATTGACACGGCTCCTGTCCGTCCGGAAGTGATTCCGGCTACAGCCGATGAGAGTTTTGCCGACTTTTTCTACAACTTTGCTTCGAATGAACGTTTCCAACATTCGCGTGTGATGTTTCCTCTTTCTTTTTACAAAGGGAAGAATGTGGCACGTATAGCGAAAGATGAGTGGAAGTATGATCCTTTGTTCAGCCGTGATTTGGTGTATACCGTACTTTTTGATAAGGAAGAGGAAATGGAATTGGAGAAAGATACGGCTGTACGGAGTGTGCAAGTGGATTGGATTTATTTGAAAGAACGGAAGGTGAAACGTTATTACTTCCAGCGTGTCAGTGAGACTTGGTTTCTGGAAGCAATCAATCAGGAGAAACTGGCACAGGCGGAAGAGGGAAAGGAAGACTTCTTCGATTTTTATTATCGTTTTGCCAACGATTCGGTTTTTCAGGCTGAAAGACTTGCCAATCCGTTGTCGTTTGTGACGGTTGATCCGGAAGATGAATTTCAGATTCTGGAAACTACACTTGATGAAGGGCAATGGTTCTCGTTTCGTCCGCCTTTGTTGAAGGAACGGTTGACCAATGTGCATTATGGACAAGAGTCATTGCCTGATACAGATACGAAAATCATTGAATTTAAAGGGTTCGGAAATGGATTCAGCAATACATTGTACTTCAAGCGTCGGGGTGGAGAATGGAGGTTGAAACAGTTTGAGGATTTGAGCGATTGACAGCTTCTTCAATAAAAACAAAGAGAATGAAAGATTTACGAAATTATTCCTTGTTGTCTCATAATACGTTTGGTATGGATGTACATGCCAAACGGTTTGTAGAATACGAATCGGAAGAAGAACTTTGTGCGTTTCTGAGGCAAAAGAATACTCCTTTGCCACTTTTGCCTGTCGGAAGCGGGAGTAACCTGCTCTTTTTGGATGATTTCTCCGGTACGGTACTTCATTCTGCCATTCAAGGTATCCGTGTGGTACGTGAGAATGAGGAGGAGGTAGAAGTGTGTGTCGGTTCGGGTGTCGTGTGGGACGAATTTGTGGCATATGCCGTTTCCCATGGCTGGTATGGAGCCGAAAACCTTTCGTTAATAC
Source organism: Bacteroides sp. An19 (assembly GCF_002160215.1). Classification (NCBI taxonomy): domain Bacteria; kingdom Pseudomonadati; phylum Bacteroidota; class Bacteroidia; order Bacteroidales; family Bacteroidaceae; genus Bacteroides; species Bacteroides sp. An19. Next base: position 86,085 of record NZ_NFKD01000001.1, read on the forward strand.
CTGGAGAAGTGGGGGCTTCGGCTGTGCAGAATATCGGCGCATACGGAGTCGAAGTGAAGGACTTGATAACAAAGGTGGATACATTATGCATAGCCACGGGTGAACATCGCCGCTTCTCGAATGCCGAATGCCGTTATGCCTATCGCCAAAGCGTTTTTAAGCGAGAGATGAAAGGATGCTATATCGTGACTAAGGTCTTTTTCAGGTTAAGCAAGAAGCCGGTGTGGCATTTGGATTACGGGAATATCCGTGCCGAACTGGAGAAAGCCCATGAGGAGCTTACGCTCGAGACGTTGCGTGCCGTGATAATCCGCATCCGGAAAGCCAAATTGCCCGACCCGGTGGAGGTGGGGAATGCGGGAAGTTTCTTTATGAATCCGGTGATTCCGTTGGCTCAGTACGAAGCGTTGCGTGTGTCATATCCTGATATGCCTCATTATCCGGCTGGAGAAGGGAAGGTGAAAGTGCCTGCCGGATGGCTGATAGACAGGTGTGGATGGAAAGGTAAAAAGCGAGGGAAAGTAGGCGTGCACGATAAGCAGGCATTGGTATTGGTGAATTTAGGGGGAGCTACGGGTGAAGAGGTCCGCCGCTTGGCAGAGGATGTGGCGGATTCGGTAAAAGAAAAGTTCGGCATCGTGATTGTGCCCGAAGTGAATTATATTTAGTTCTTAAGTTCTTAAGTTTTTAAGTTCTTAAGTTTTTAAGTTTTAAACTCTTAAACGTTTTGACTCACAAACTCACAAACTTACAAACTCACAAACTCATTAGTATATGAAGATAACGGTATTGGGAAGCGGTACTTCCACAGGTGTGCCGCAGGTTGGGTGTACGTGCCCGGTCTGTACGAGTGCAGACTCGCGTGATAACCGATTGCGCTGTTCGGCACTGGTAGAAACAGAAGGGGTTCGTATCTTAATAGATTGTGGACCTGACTTTCGGGAGCAAGCCCTTCGTTTGCCTGATTTTCATCCCATAGATGGTGTATTGATTACTCACGAACATTACGATCACGTGGGCGGACTGGACGATTTACGTCCGTTTTGCAAGTTTCGGGATGTGCCGGTATATGCCGAGGCTTATACGGCAGACCGTTTGGTAAAACGTATTCCTTATTGTTTCGACGAGCATCCTTATCCGGGTGTTCCCCGTATTCCACTGACGAAAATCGAGCCATACGTGCCTTTTCAGGTCACAAACGATGCAGGTCATTCGGTCGAGGTTGTGCCTTTTCGTGTGATGCACGGCCGGCTTCCTATATTGGGTTTTCGTATTGGCAAAATGGCATGGATTACTGATATGTCTTATTTGCCTGATGAGTCGTATGCATACGTGAATGGGGTGGATTGTCTGTTTATGAATGCCTTGCGCATCCAGCCTCATCCTACACACCAGTCTTTGGTAGAGGCGTTGAACCAGGCAGGACGTATACAGGCGCGTGAAACCTATTTTATCCACATCAGCCATCAGTTAGGCCTGCATGCCGAGGTTGAGAGAAAACTTCCGCCTTGTGTGCATCTGGCTTTCGATGGTGAAGTAGTCCGATTATAAAATAAGAAGCTGTTTTGAATTTATCGTGCGATGATTTGGGATGAGTTTTTGAGGCATTTTCGCTTCTGTGATGAGGAAGATAGCGGGCTATCTGACAAAGAACAGGAGCGGAAAGGACCAAAAAATCGCCCAAAGCACACACGAAAACGGATACATCAAGCCAAGAAAAACTTTTTGGAGAAATTCAAAACAGCTTCTAAGGAAGAGAAAGTCAAAGAAAATCACAAGCTGCTTAATAGCTTTATAAGGCAGTTTCCTATACGTGGAACGTTTTTTCCTAGACTTTCCTCTATTCCTCTTCTTGGCATTTATTTTTCGATTTCGCTCTTTACAGCATTTTCTTCTGTATTTTCAGGGTCGGGCAGATAAGTGGGCTTAGCTGGTGGAATCGTAAAGTTTTTATCGATAAAAAGTTCGGCAAGTCCGGATATCTGTTTCAGGCGGAGCAGTTCATCGCGGTCCATCCCGATGTTTTTCATTATCCATTGGTCGCTCATGCCAGCTTTGTCCAATTCGGATACGATGTGCGACATAAGGTCTACATCGTGTGTTCCCCGTGCGCGGTTGTGTCGGATGGTAGAACCGATACGGTTTGACAGGTCTTTATCGATTATTACTACCGGAAGCATACCTTTCTCACGTTCGTATATGCGTTTTGATTTTTTTAATACACTATATCGGTGAAAACCGTCTACCAGTATATACTCATCTTTTTCATGGTCGTAGTAACACACACAAGGCATGGTAAAGCCATCTTCCCAAATAGACAATTCGAGCAATTTCATTTCAGGCGGTGCCACTTTGTTCGGATTGTAATCGTTGGCATGTACTTTTTCTACTGGTACGGCAATGACATTGTATACCGGACTTTTATAGTTTTGGGGGATAGGTTCCTCAAGTTGTTCTTTTTTCTTTCTCATCTCCAGATATGTTTGTAATTTTCCATTATTTGGTTTTTCTTGCTGATTTCTTCCTTGTTGGGCGAGAATCCCATGTATTTGCAGGCATGGTCATTTCGTAAGATGCAAATACACATTCGTTTGTAAGTAGGGATTTCGCGGAACTCGGGAATGTCGATATCTTCCTGATATTCCATACGTACAGGATGTTTATGGGTTTTGTAGTTGCTTTTGTCCACGATTTCTATAGGTATTTTGGCATCAATCAGTTTTTGGATGACTTCATCGCTCAAACATCCTCCTTTGTTCCGCCAGAATTTAATGCTGACATCTAAGCGGCGCAGGTAGCCGTTCCTTGTTTCTTCGGGAAGGGTGGATAGGAGGAAAAACATAAATGATTTCCATGTGTAGCCTTTGGGAAGTTTGATTTTGTTGCGGGCGGTAGCATGGGTAGAACCATAGATACCGGCAAAATTGACTCCGTTCACACGGCCTATCATACGTCCCCACATGTCGGGGTCGATTGCTTTATAAAGAGACAGGCTTTCGATGGCTTCTCCGATAAACGGACTGGCTACGCGCATACGTTCGATACTGACTCCTGCTTTGTAGTATAAATCATACAGATGATTGTAGTCCCAGCCGAATTTTGCATTGGCTACCCATACATCGGAGGTGCGCCAATCATAGAGTGGATAAGCGTTGTAGATGTCATTGTTAATTTTGCAAGTCCAGATATAGCGGTGGTATAATAACATTTTAGGAGTCTGGTAGATGCATCGCCAGCGGTTGAAACTCTCTTGTGTGCGGATTCCTACCAGGCAACAGGTGCGTATGGCTTTCTTTTTTTCATGAAGCCAACTGGCAAAGTAAAGTTGAAAGTCGTAATCCCACATTTCTGGCTTGAATCCTGGAAAATTGTCTGCGGTAGTGGCATCATTGGGCATGGGGCGTACCCAGATGTCTTTTTTGTCTTCTTCCCAAGGGCGCCAGTAGGATTGGTACATTGATGTGCTGGTAGCTACCCGGAATGGGACGCAGATGCGGTATACATCTAGAATGTCTTTATTTGCTTCAAAGATACGTTCTACATAGTCGATAGTCATTTTGTATTGCACTTCATAGTCCATGAAGTAAACTCCCAGCTTGCGGTTCAGCTTATGACTTCGGATATAATCGATACACATGTTCAGCAAGACCCCACTGTCTTTTCCACCCGAAAAGGATACATATACATTGTCAAATTCCTTGAAAATAATGTCAAGCCGTTCTTGTGCCAGCTGGTAGACATTTTTAGCTGTTGTCTCTTTCATTTTCTTTCCATTTTTATGTAAAGCTTCCATTCCTTGATGGTGCTGAAACCTAGTCTGATGAACAATTCTTTATGCACAGTCTGTACCAGTGCGGTCAGATGGGGTGTATCGCCTGTATAGTCGGCACATACGGTTTGTAATAAGTCGGTCAGGATTTTATCATGCCCTTCCTTTTGTGCGTAATAATTATTAATGAGGCATTCGCTCGCTTTATTTTCAATCGGAATAAAACCGATGGCTTCATTTTGTTTGTTGACGGCAATGTACCAACGGAATTTTTTCCCGGTTTTGAAAGGGTATCGGTTGTTGTATCGGAGTACATCAGGATTCATTACAAGCGGTCCGATCAATGGGTATAATTGTTTATCAGTTCCTTCTAATTGAATGATGTGTGTCATACGTGAATGTTTTGAATGTTCTGCAAATATACGAAATCATCGGTTAAAAATAAAACCTGGAAGAAACTGTTTCTACGTTTGTTCAGCAGATACGAATAAATGTATGATTGAAAGATTCAGTTTCTGTTTCTGACTGTCTTCTTTTTACGTTCTCCATATCAAAACCGTACGTTCTCCATATGGAAACCGTATGTTTTCGATATGGAGAACGTACGGTTTTGATATGGAAACTATAAAAAGATGCTATCTGGATTGATAATATGACCCAATCAGAAACTCCAATTATTTTGATGGCTTGGGGAATTGTTGTTTGAGTTCTACTACTACCACTTCGCTGGGCGTGAAGAGGCGAATGTCTTTCCGCGAGGTGCCCAGCCCGTTGGTGATGATGAGGGGGATGCCCTGGCTGTTGTGCTTCAGTCCCGTGAGGAAGCGGTTCCCGTATTTGGAGAAGTGTGCAGGACTCCACCGGCGGAACAGGCTGACTTGTCCGCCATGCGTATGTCCTGCCAAGGCAAGGTCGGTGTTCGATACGTCCGTGTCTTCCACATAATCGGGGGTATGTACCAGCATTACCACAAAGTCTTCCGCACGAAGCGCAAGGGTAGGCGATACGCCGTTCCGTTTCAGGTCGAACGGATTGCGGATACCGCATATCAGGATGTATTCGTTTCCTTTCCATAAGGTATCCGTTTTATGTTCCAGCAGACGCACTCCCGTATGTGCCATGGCGCGGCGCACCAACGTATCGCTTTCTCCCCGTTCGTGGTTGCCCATGACGGCGTATGTGCCGAAACGTGTCTTTACCTGTGCCAGTGCCGAGAACAGTTCTTCCATATCTCCTCCTTCCCGTCCGCGATAGTCTCCTCCCAATAAGAGGACATCTGCATCTGCCGCTTGCAAGGCACGGATGGCTCCATGCAGGCGCTTGGCGTCAAACCGGCTTTCGTAATGGAAGTCGGAAGCAAAAGCGATGCGGAACCCGTTGAAAGAGTCGGGCACTTGCTCGCTGTAAATCTCATACCGCTTGATGCGCCCCACTCCTTTGTATTTCGAGAAGGAAGCGGTGGCGCACGAGGTGAGAGCCAGACAAGCGGTGATTATCAGAATAGGGATAGATTTGATTTTCTTATTCAATGGAGTGCTTTCTTTTTAATCAATTATCTAAATCTGCGTAATCTGTGGCGGATTATTCAAACAATACTTTCCTGTCGCGTTCAGCGGCAGGTTTTACCCACTCATCGGGGATGAAACGCCAGTGGTTCAAGGGATGCGGGTCGAGTGTCCCGACCTCTTCGATGCGTTTCATCAGGTAATAGCGCAGGTCTTTGTCGGTAGAAAAGACGATGCGCCGGGGGAGTTCTTCTTTTGGGATGCCTGCCCCTCGGGTCAGCAAGTCACCTCCTCCGTTGCCCCGGTACGAGTTGACGGCTACGGTGTAGGTGCGGTCAAGGTCGAACGGTGTGCCGTCTGCTAAGCTCGTGATGGTGATTTTCTCGCCTTCGGGCTTGGTGACATCTACCGTGTAAAGGATGCCTGCCGCCGAATCGAAGTTGAAGCTTGGGTTCTTCAGGCGGCCGAAACCTTCGTCTTTGTCGTTGAGCAGGAGCAGGTGGTCATCGGGTGATTGCATCCGGTTGGTCCACAAGGCATACGACATTTCGAGGAAACCTTTGATTTCGCGTCCGGTAAGGCGCATCGTGTAGAGCAGGTTTTCGTACTTGTAGAGGTTGAACATGTCGCTCATGTAGATGTCGCCCGCCTTGATTTCAGCATCAAACGAGAGCGGGGCGCAGAACGAGATGTCGGCTCCTGTAATGTCGAGCTGGAGCTGGTGGAGCAGGTCGATGAATGCCGAAGAGCCGAAATAGGCGTCTTTCGTGGAGATGGTTTGCCGGATGCTTCCTATCTTGCGCGACACGAAACCGAGCGTGGCTTGGTATTGCGGGTCGAACGCCTGCATGAAGTCTTCGTCGACGGGAAGGGAGGACACATCGCTCAGCTTGCCTTCAACCGTTTTCTTCAGGATGCGGCCGTCTTGGCGCGTCACTTTCAGGGTTACGTCGGCTATGGTGCGGGCGGCATTGGCAGGATTGATGAGCAATACCGAGTCACCTTCCGCGTTGCATATCTTCTTGCACAGGCGGCGGTGGTCGTGCCCCATGAATACAATGTCGAAGCCCGGCACGTTGCGTGCCACCGCTTCCGAGCCGTTTTCTACTACGTTATCCAGCAGGTTTCCTTCCGGTCCGGCATGAAACAGCCCTACCAATACATCGGGATGCTCTTTGGCGGCGATAATGCCTGCCCATCGGCGCGCGCATGTTTCCATATCCTCGAAGCGCAGTCCGCTCCACATCGTTTCGGGCAGCCACGAGGGGATGGCGGGTGTGATAAGCCCCAGCACGGCGATGCGCACTCCGTTGCGTTCGAACACGCGGTATGGAGGGAAGTAAGGCTCGCCCGTGCGCCGGTCGATGATGTTGGCGCCCAGCATCGGAAAGCGGCATTGCTTCGCCCAGCGGTCGTATACGGCATGTCCTGTCTCGATGTCGTGGTTCCCCATATTGCCCGCATCGTATTTCAGGTAGTTGAGCATTGCGGCGCATACGTGGGTCGAGGTCGTGTCAATGTAGTTGTAGTAATAGGCTACGGGCTGTCCTTGCAGGATGTCTCCGTTATCGAAAAGCAGTACGTTGTCGCCGTATTGCTTGCGCTGGGCGTCCACGAAGGTGGAAATCCGTGCCAGACTGCCCTTCTGTGGGCGCCGGTTGATAAAGTCGTAGGGGAAATAAGCCCCGTGCACGTCGCTTGTCTCCAGCAGTTTGATGGTAATTTCTTCGGTGTTCGATGCCTGTACGCCCAGCATGCTTCCGGCGCCGAGCAACGCCATAAGATAGTTTCGGATATGCATAAGTTTGGTTTTTATGTGATGTGACAAATTGTCGGTTAGTGCAAAGATAGTTAAAATAATGTCATTGGCATATATTTTGTTCCTTTTCGCGTAAAAAAACAACTGACTATATGGCTTACATAGACTATTACAGCATTTTGGGAGTTGACAAAACGGCAACTCAAGACGACATTAAGAAAGCATACCGTAAGCTGGCACGCAAGTATCACCCGGACCTGAACCCGAACGACCCGAGCGCGAAGGAAAAGTTTCAGGCGATAAACGAGGCCAACGAGGTATTGAGCGACCCCGAGAAGCGAAAGAAATACGACGCTTACGGGGAGAACTGGAAGCATGCCGATGAGTTCGAAGCACAGCAGAGGGCTTATCAGGCACGTCAGGGAGATGCCGCCGGCGGAACGGAATACTGGTATTCTACCGACGGGCAGCATTTTACCGGCGGATTTGGCGGAAATACCGGAGGCTTCTCCGATTTCTTCGAAGAACTGTTCGGGCACCGTGGAGGTGCAAGTGGCCGGCGGGGAAGAGGAGCCTTCCGAGGGCAGGATATCGAAGCGGAGCTGCACCTTACGTTGCGTGAGGCGGCGGCGACGCATAAGCAGACTTTTACCGTGGGCGGAGAAACCTTGCGTATCACGGTGCCTGCAGGCGTGGCGGACGGGCAGGTCATCAAGCTGAAAGGCCATGGCGGGAAAGGTGCCAACGGAGGTCCGGACGGCGACTTGTACATCACGTTCGTAGTGGGCGATGACCCTGTATTCAAGCGGAAAGACAACGACCTGTATACCGATGTCACCATCGACCTTTACACGGCTGTGTTGGGCGGCGAGGTCACGGTGAATACGCTCGACGGGCAAGTGAAACTGAAGGTGCGTCCCGGCACGCAAAACGGCGCGATGGTGCGCCTGAAGGGCAAAGGCTTTCCGGTCTACAAGCAAGAAGGCAGTTTCGGCGACCTGCTGGTAACGTATCATATAACTATCCCGACTTCGCTCACGGAACATCAGAAAGACCTCTTCCGGGAGTTGCAAAAAGGAGCGTGATGCTTTTATTGAAACGCAGATTAATGCGGATTATCGCAGATTATTGTTCTTAATCGTTTGTTTTAATCCACGAAAATCTGTGTTTCAAACTCAACAACTTAAAAACTCAAAGATTATGCAAAACGATTTGATTATCATAAACGATTATTGCGAACGGTGCGACATCGAGCCGGATTTCGTACTGATGTTAGGCGAAGGCGGACTGATAGATGTAGAAATTATCGGAAATACCGGTTATTTCCCGGCTTCCCAATTGGGCGAACTGGAGCGTTACACCCATCTGTATTACGACTTGTCGATTAACATCGAAGGCATTGATGCCATCCGACACCTGCTCCGGCGGATAGAAGACCTGCAAGAGCGCGTGCGCAAGCTGGAAAATGAATTGCATTTCTATACAATAGGCAATTGACAAATCGGATACAAGTTTCCGGTTGAAAACAATTTTTTGTTTGTAAGGCTCTTTTCACCAACCTTCTGTAAGAACAGGAGTTGCCTGCTTGGAAGCATAAACGTGAATAACGTATAAGTGGGCAAGACCTTGTTCCTACAGATGGTGGAATGTAAAAGTCATCACTGTAAAACAGAAAATTAGTGAATAAATTGTCAAAAGGTCAATACATCGCATTGGTGGGCTTGAAGCACTTCCAGGCAATGCTTCAGGTCGTTAGGCTTGATGACCACGTTCGCCCGGTCGTTTTGGGCGAAGGCATACATGTACTCGATAAAAATCTGTTCTTGTGCCAGGTATTCCAAAATGACTGCCAATGCACCTGGTTCATTGACACAACTTAAACAAACGACATCTGTGGAAATCACGGCAAAATCATGTGAGCGAAGTACTTCTACTGCTTTGTCTACATCAGACACTATTAAGCGGAGAATGCCGAAATCTGTTGTCTCCGCCATACTGAAAGCATGCATATTGATACCGTTCGTCCCCAAGATACGTACTACTTCGTTGATTCGTCCGGTTTTGTTTTCTAAGAAGACTGATAATTGTTTAATTGTCATAAGTTTTTTATTTTAAGTTGACTAAACTCTAAATATGTCCTGTAAAACTATCTGGAACAAATTTTTACACCAATACCCGTTTATCTATTACACGTTGTGATTTGCCCTGGCTGCGTTGAATGCTGTTCGGTTCCATTAATTTCACGTCAGCACTGATGGAAAGCACACTCTTCAACTTGTCTGCCAACTGTTTTCTCAAAGCTAGCATACCGCCGATATCGTCGTTAAAGTAATCACGCCGAACTTCCACCTGTACTTGTAAGGTGTCGAGATTGTTTACCCGGTCTACTACAAGCATATATCGTGGTTCGAACTCCTTCATGCTCAATATCACACTTTCCACTTGTGAAGGAAAGACATTGATACCACGGATAATCAGCATGTCATCGCTCCGCCCCATAATGGGAGTCATACGTACGCTGGTACGCCCACAAGCGCATTCGCCGGGCATCAGCGAAGTAAGGTCTTTGGTGCGGTAACGTAGTAAAGGCATCCCTTCTTTGGTAAGTGTGGTGAATACCAATTCACCTTGTTCTCCAATAGGGAGAGGCTCTAAGGTAACAGGGTCAATGATTTCAGGATAAAAATGGTCTTCGTGGATATGCGATCCATGCTGTGCCTCGCACTCGCATGACACACCCGGTCCCATAATCTCGCTCAAGCCATACAGGTTATATCCTTTCAGCCCTAGTCGTTCCTGTATTTCCTGCCGCATATGTTCTGTCCACGGTTCAGCTCCGAATGCTCCGATACGCAGGCTTAAATCATTTTTATTAATGCCCATCTTGTCTACTGTTTCTGCTAGGTAGAGAGCATACGATGGGGTACAGGCAATGCCCGTAATCTTTAAATCACGAATAAGTCGCACGTGTTTTTCTGTGTTGCCAGTCGAAGCTGGTATTACCGTGGCACCTAGGTTTTCTACTCCGTAGTGCGCTCCTAAACCTCCTGTAAATAATCCATACCCATAACTCACAGAGAAAGTATCTTCACGTGTCACGCCATATGCCGAAAGGCAACGCGACATCACCTCCGACCATATCGCAAGGTCCTTGCGTGTGTAGCCCACGATGGTTGGATTTCCAGTTGTTCCCGATGAGGCATGTACTCGCACTACTTCCGATTTCGGTGCTGCCATCAGTCCATAAGGATAGTTGTCACGCAGGTCTTGCTTAGTGGTGAAGGGAAGCTTCACGATATCATCAATACTCCTGATGTCTTCAGGCATCAAATCCATTTCTTGCATCTTATGCCGATAGAACGGCACATTATGATAAACGTAGGCAACAAGCTTTTGCAACCGTTTGCCTTGCAGCTCACGTAACTGTTCGCGAGGCATACATTCTTTATTGGGATTCCAAATCATTTAATCTGTTAATAATTAATGGTTAATAATTTAAGGCTGAGCATGGCTCATTGCTATCAATTACAATTTTCATTGTTTATTATTCATTATGTTGTGGTCCTCATGAAACGCTTTCATCCGTTCTTCCAACACCGGATAAAGTTCTTCGCACATCCGCGAGGTACAAGCACGAACACCTTGCTGCTCGCTTCCGGTAGTAGAGAGTGAAATGCTACTCACTCCGTAATACATCAATTCTAAAAGAAGTTCTCCTCCAGTCATACCCGGATAACCTAATGTGAAGAAAAAACCGTCGCCCACCTGTTGGGTCACATCTCTATCGTACACAATGGTAAAACCGTTTTCTGTGAATATCTGCTTCATCCGACGGGCACGACGCTCGTATTCGCGTACATCTTCTACGAAATTGATTTCACCCGAAACCGAGCGGTTAAGCATCTCTGCCATTCCGTATTGGGTAGTAGCAGTACATCCCGAAGTAATCATATAAAGAATGGAAGCGATTAAAGTGGGACCAAATACTCCCAAGTTTTCATACCGCTCTGCCAACGCTGGATACTGACGGTCGAAAAGCTTGTCGGATATGCAAGCCAAGGCTATACGCTGACCGGCATAGCTGAATATTTTCGAGGCAGAAAGCATCAGGATGTAATTGTCGGTATAGCGTGCCACGGTAGGCACGAACGGAGCTTGGTACGGATGACCATACGGGTGGCGGAAATCCATACAGAAATAAGCCTGGTCCTCCATTACCACAGCATCATAGCGGGTGGCAAGTTCGCCGATGATTTTCAATTCCTCTTCCTCCAGACATATCCATGCAGGGTTATTCGGATTAGAATAAACTATCGCCGCTATATCTCCTTTCTCTAGATAACTCTCCAGTTTGGTCCGAAGCGGATTTCCCCGAAAATCGTGGATGTCAAAATATTCCCATTTTACGCCCAGTATACGGAGTTGCGACTTCTGGATAGGGAAACCAGGATCGATGAAAAGCACTTTATCTTTACCTGGAATACGCTGGGTACAGGCAATGAATGCTCCAAATGATGCTGCTACCGAGCCTGTAGTAGGTATGCATGCGCGAGGAGAGATATCAATATCAATAAATGCTTTTACGAAACGGGATGCTGCTTCCTTCAGTTCGGGAACACCGGCTGCAGCAGGATATTGTGCTCCCAATCCCGCATCAAGAGCTTTCTTCTCAGCCTCAATACCTACCTTGTTTGCCGGGAGTCCGGGAGAACCTTGATCCATACGGATAAACGGAATGCCCGTCAGTTCTTCTAAACGGGATGCTACAAGCAACACATCGCCGATAGTGGCATTTTGCAAGTCGGCGACTTTCAACTCGCGTGCCACTTCTGCAACCAATTCCTTATTAAATATACTGCTCATATAATATATATAATAATTTACAATTTGAAAATATTGATTTTCGCAGATTAATCGATTATTTCAATTGACGATGGACACTTGAAACAGCAATATAAATGAATCGCAATAATCTGCGAAAATCAGTATGGACCTGCATTATTATTCCTTCACAAATCCAAGCTTTTTCACATAGTTGTGACCGATGTCGAAAGCACGGTAATTCATTTGCACGACTTCTTCTCCCTTCGAGGCGAATATCCGTCCCACGCTTTCGCGTAACGTGGCAGGGTCGAGAATCTTGAGGAATGCCGATGCAGCTCCCAGTAAAATTACATTTGCAGACTTTGGCATTTGGTTTTCTTTCGCCAATTGTTCCACATCGAGTGACACTACGTGGGGCTGTGCTTTCAGTTCATCTGTCAAGGCTTGTTCATCTGGATAGTTAGAGATGTTCTTGAACGGAGCAGACGAAGTAATAATCCATCCGTCTTTAGCCAAAAAAGGTAGATAACGCAACGCCTCCATTGGCTCAAGCGAAAGAATCATATCTGCTGTTCCTAAAGGGATAAGATCGGACGCAATAGGTTTGTCCGAAAGACGGAGGTTCGACTGCACATCGCCCCCACGCTGACTCATCCCGTGTACTTCGGCTTGTTTTAATGCCAACCCCATACGGGTGGCGGCTTCTCCAATGATGGTAGCAATGGACAAGATACCTTGTCCACCAACTCCTGAAAGTATAATGTCTGTTTTCATTTCTTTTCTGCTCTTTTCTTTTTCAACTTACGGTTTAATGTCTGTATGCACTCACGTCGCGGAATAATAACCGATACGCCCCGATACTCGATTTCTTCGCGGATGATGCGGGTAATTTCATCCATATTCTTAGGCAGAGGAACTACCACGCGTACGTGCTCTGGCTCTACGCCCAGCCCCAGGCAGATGGCTTCAAATTTGTTGGTGCCTGCCGAGTCCTGTCCGCCGGTCATGGCTGTGGTAAGATTATCCGAAATCACTACGGTGATGTTTGCTTTGTCGTTCACTGCATCTAACAGACCGGTCATTCCTGAATGAGTAAATGTAGAGTCTCCGATAATCGCAATGGCAGGGAATTGTCCGGCATCTGCCGCACCTTTCGCCATTGTGATGGACGCACCCATATCCACGCAACTATTTAATGCACGGAACGGAGGAAGCGCTCCCAGCGTATAGCATCCGATGTCACCAAAGATTTTCGCACCTGGATATTCGGCAGCCACACGGTTTAATGCATCATATACGTCACGATGGCCGCATCCAACACACAAGGCAGGTGGACGCGGTACTAAATGTTGCGCAGGAGCATACACCTCTACGCTGGCAATGCCTAATGCTATCTTCACACTATCAGGGGTTAATTCTCCGGTGCGTGGCAAGTCTCCGCTCAGACGTCCTTTCACTACGTAGGGAGAAGGAAGCAAACCTTTCAATTGTTCTTCTACAAAAGGCTGGCCGTCTTCCACCACTAGTATTTCCTTACACGACTCTGCCAGGTCGGCTATCTGTTTCATCGGGAGCGGGTATTGCGATACCTTTACCATCGGGAACGGACATCCTTCGGGATAATTTTCCATCACATAGTTATAACCGATGCCGCATGCTACAATGCCCCGTTCAGCCTTTCCTTCGCGTGATACGGTTTTATTGAAAGGAGAAGTTTCCGCTAACTGAAGCAGTTGGGGTTGGGCGGCAATTACTTCCAGATAGCGCCGGCGAGCATTACCTGGCAGCAATACCCAATCGGAAGGTACTGATTCCCTTCCCGTACAAGTCACATCAAGAAATGAACTTTTCACTTGCACCGCTGCACGTGAGTGTGCCAAACGAGTTACAATACGCATCAGTACAGGAAGTTTTTCCCGTTCCGAAAGTTCGTAGGCATATGCCATCATATCGTATGCCTCTTGTTGCGATGAAGGTTCTAAGACAGGTACCATTGCAAACTTGCCATAAAAACGAGAGTCTTGTTCGTTCTGCGATGAGTGCATTGAAGGATCGTCTGCCGCTACAACTACGATACCGCCGTTCACTCCCGTGATGGCAGAATTAACAAAAGCATCGGCACATACGTTCATGCCCACGTGTTTCATGCATACCAATGCACGCTTGCCCACATACGAAACTCCTAAAGCCGCTTCCATTGCAGTCTTCTCGTTAGTACACCAGGTACTGTGTAATCCTCTGGCTTTTGCCAGAGACGAATCTTGTATGTATTCCGTAATCTCGGTTGAGGGAGTTCCCGGATAGGCATATACCCCTGAAATCCCTGCATGGATGGCTCCCAAAGCTATTGCCTGGTCACCCAATAATAAAAATTTTTCGCTATTTTCCATAAATGTGTTTATTGGTTCACCATCGAATAACATGAATCCAAAATGTAATAATAAAAAATGATAACAGCAATGAGGCTATTCTCTGTGATTAGTTATCCACACATTGACATTAATCATTAACTGGATTTCGTGTTTTCGTGATGAATTTTTTCATTTTAATCAATTAATAATCTGTAGTGGAAAAAGACAAAGAAAATCCGTCGGCATCGTCCAGTACGGGAAACTTTTTGCGGAAAACTTCCAAACTGTCCATATCCACGATGGCTTCAGTTCCTTCCTCACACTCGTCCTTGCAGGCAGCTAGTGTGTGTCCGTAAGGGTCTATTACAGCACTTCCCCCACAATATTCACATGTAGGGTCCTTACCCACACGGTTCACGGCTATTACATAGCACTGATTCTCAATGGCACGGGCACGGAGCAACATTTTCCATGCTTCCACGCGTGGTGTCGGCCAGCTTGCCACATAAAGGATGGCATCGTAATCGCCCCGATTGCGCGACCAGACAGGAAAACGCAGGTCATAGCAGACTTCCAACAGGAAGCGTACGCCCCGAAACGGAACAATCACACGTTTATTGCCAGGCGTATAATGCTTATCTTCGCCCCCGTATGTGAACAAATGCTTTTTGTCGTACCAGCATACCTGCCCATCAGGGTATACAAAATAAAAACGATTGTAATATTTACCGTCTTCTTCGGTTGCTATGCTTCCGGCAATAGCGCATTCGCGTTTCCTTGCTTGTTGCTCCATCCATCGAAGTGATTCGCATTCCGTCTCTGCCACTCCCTCAGGCTGCGTACAAAAACCGGTCGAAAACATTTCGGGCAGCACATAAAGGTCGGCTCCCGTATGCGCCTCCATCATCTTTTCAATATGCTTTTGATTCGTTGCTGGATTTGCCCAACAAATATCGGTTTGCAGAATAATGACTTTCATAATGCTTTTCATATCGTTAGAAACATCCCCAAAGGTAACGAATTAATCGGCATTACCCAACAAAATGAGTAAAATTTTAATAAATGGGCTTCGATGTCTTGCCGATAGGGTACTAACGAAAGCATTTTCCAAGAGGCAAAAGAAGTTAGAAGCTGCCAGCTTAAGATGGAATTCATAAAAAGAAATGGTGAACATAGGGATAGATTGCAAAATATTTTTTATTTTTGTAGCGAAATTGAGTTAATGTACTGACAAATGAACGTATTAGAACTAAGTGAACAGGAGATTATCAGGCGTAACAGTCTGAATGAGATGAAAGCGATGGGCATCGAACCGTACCCTGCTGCCGAGTATGTAACTAATGCATTTTCAACCGATATAAAAGCCGAATTCAAGGATGACGAGGCAGAACCGCGCAAAGTATCAGTTGCAGGACGCATGATGTCACGTCGTGTAATGGGGAAAGCTTCTTTCATCGAACTACAAGACTCGAAAGGACGTATCCAAGTATATATCACCCGTGATGACATCTGTCCGGATGAAAACAAAGATTTATATAATGTGGTATTTAAACGCTTGCTCGACTTAGGCGACTTCATCGGCATTGAAGGTTTTGTATTCCGAACTCAGATGGGAGAAATATCCATCCATGCGCAGAAGCTGACCGTGCTGGCGAAATCGCTCCGCCCGCTTCCCATTGTAAAATACAAGGATGGCGTGGCGTATGACAAGTTCGAAGACCCCGAACTGCGCTATCGCCAACGCTACGTGGACCTGATAGTAAATGACGGAGTGAAAGACATCTTCATGCAACGCGCTACGGTGATACGTACCATCCGCCGCGTACTGGACGAAGCCGGCTATACGGAGGTAGAGACCCCTACCTTGCAGAACATTGCAGGCGGTGCAAGCGCCAAGCCCTTCATTACCCACTTTAACGCTCTTGATACCGACATGTACCTGCGTATCGCTACGGAGCTTTACCTGAAGCGGCTCATAGTGGGCGGATTCGAAGGTGTATACGAAATCGGCAAGAACTTCCGCAACGAAGGAATGGACCGCAATCATAATCCGGAGTTCACTTGTATGGAACTGTACGTACAGTATAAGGATTACAACTGGATGATGGCATTCACCGAAAAGCTGTTGGAAACCGTCTGCATCGCCGTAAACGGAAAGCCCGAACGTGAAATTGACGGCAACATCATCAGCTTCAAGGCGCCTTACCGCCGCTTGCCTATCCTGGAAGCTATCAAAGAAAAGACCGGCTATGACCTGACTGGCATGGACGAGGCACAAATCCGCGAAGTGTGCCAAAAGCTGAACATGGAAATCGACGACACCATGGGCAAGGGCAAGCTGATTGATGAAATCTTCGGCGAGTTCTGCGAAGGCACCTTTATACAACCCACGTTCATCACCGATTATCCCGTAGAGATGTCGCCCCTTACCAAGATGCACCGCTCGAAACCCGGACTGACCGAACGTTTCGAACTGATGGTAAACGGGAAAGAGCTTGCCAATGCATACTCGGAACTGAATGACCCGATAGACCAGGAAGAACGCTTCAAGGAACAGATGCGCTTAGCCGACAAAGGCGATGATGAAGCGATGATTATTGACCAGGACTTCTTGCGTGCCCTGCAATACGGTATGCCTCCTACAAGCGGTATCGGAATCGGAATTGACCGTCTGGTTATGCTTATGACGGGCAAGACTTTCATTCAGGAAGTATTGTTCTTCCCGCAGATGCGTCCCGAAAAGGTGACCCCTAAAGATAAAACTGAAAAATTTACTGCTTTAGGCATTCCTGAAGAATGGGTCCCGCTTATCCAAAAAGCAGGATATAATTTGGTATCAGACATGAAAGAAGTTAATCCGCAAAAGCTGCAAATGGACATCTGCGGAGTAAACAAGAAATATAAATTGGGACTGGCTAATCCAAGTGTTGACGAAATCGCAGCATGGATAAGTAAAATCATGTAAGTAAAAAACAAACATGAAATTACCCGGGAAAATAGCAATCATGGGTGGAGGAAGCTGGGCAACGGCTATCGCAAAGATTGTCCTTGCCCAAGCCGGTACGATAAACTGGTATATGCGCCGAGACGACCGCATCGAGGACTTCAAGCGGTTGGGGCATAATCCGGCTTACCTGACCAGTGTGCGCTTCAACATCAAATGCATTAACTTTTCATCGGATATAAACAAAGTAGTGAGAGAATCGGATACGCTGATATTCGTCACTCCTTCACCTTACTTGAAAGCACACCTGAAAAAGCTGAAAACGAAGCTAAGGGACAAGTTCATCGTAACAGCCATCAAGGGTATCGTACCCGATGAAAACATGATCATATCCGATTATTTTCACAAGATGTATGATGTGCCCGAAGAAAACATCGCCGTACTGGCAGGTCCTTGCCACGCGGAAGAAGTGGCTCTGGAACGTCTTTCTTACCTTACCGTGGGATGTAAAGACATCGAAAAAGCCAAAATGTTTGCCCGCCAGCTGAGCGGACAATATATCAAGACTTCCGTAAATACGGATGTGGCAGGAATCGAATATGCTTCGGTGTTGAAAAACGTATACGCCATAGCGGCAGGTATCTGCAGCGGTCTGAAGTATGGAGATAATTTCCAGGCTGTATTGGTCTCGAATGCCCTGCAAGAGATGAACCGTTTCTTAGACACGGTACATCCGGTAGACCGATGCACCAACGACTCGGCTTATTTAGGCGATTTGCTCGTTACCTCTTATTCCAACTTCAGCCGTAACCGTGTGTTCGGTACCATGATAGGCAAAGGATACTCGGTGAAAAGTGCACAAATCGAAATGGAAATGATAGCAGAGGGCTATTACGGCACAAAATGCATCAAAGAACTGAACAAGCACCTGCATGTGAATATGCCGATAGTAGATGCTGTCTACAACATCCTGTACGAACGCATTTCTCCCATGATTGAGATAAAATTACTGACTGATTCATTCAGATAAAATACATATACTATTATGGAAAATATCAAACTTAACATCGAAAAGACTTTAGGATTCATTTCTAAAGAAAAATTAGCTTCTTACGAACCCAAAGTAAAAGCTTGTATGGAAACTCTGGAAAAAGGCACCGGCCTTGGAAACGATTTCCTGGGATGGCTGCACCTGCCTTCTTCTATCACTCAAGAACACTTGGACGATTTAAAAGCTACAGCTCAAGTATTACGTGAAAATTGTGAAGTAGTAGTTGTTGCCGGCATTGGAGGAAGCTACTTGGGTGCCCGTGCCGTTATCGAAGCGATGTCTGACAGTTTTGCATGGCTGAAAGAGAAAAAAGCAGGCCAGCCCGTTATTTTATTCGCAGGACATAACATCGGCGAAGACTATCTGTACGAGTTGACCTCTTACTTGCAAGATAAAAAGTTTGGTATCATCAACATATCCAAATCAGGAACAACAACAGAAACCGCCCTCGCATTCCGTTTGTTGAAAGAGCAATGCGAAAGACAACGCGGTAAAGAAATGGCACGCAAAGTTATCGTAGCTGTAACCGATGCCAAGAAAGGTGCAGCCCGCACTACTGCCGACAAAGAAGGATACAAGTCGTTTATCATTCCTGACAATGTAGGCGGACGTTTCTCTGTATTGACTCCGGTAGGTCTGTTGCCCATTGCCGTGGCAGGATTCGATATCGAACAGCTGGTAAACGGAGCACGCGAAATGGAAAAGGTATGTGCCAGCGAGAACCTGATGGAAAATCCTTCTGCCTTATATGCGGCAACTCGCAATGAACTGTACCAGAATGGAAAGAAAATTGAAATCCTCGTCAACTTCCAGCCTAAACTGCACTATTTCATGGAATGGTGGAAACAATTGTTCGGCGAATCGGAAGGAAAAGACCACAAAGGCATTTATCCAAGCTCGGTAGACTTCTCTACAGACTTACACTCAATGGGACAGTGGATTCAGGAAGGCGAACGTACCATTTATGAAACCGTAGTATCTGTCGAGACACCTAACCATGAATTGAAAGTTCCTACCGATGCAGAAAATTTGGACGGTCTGAACTTCCTTGCCGGAAAACGCATTGATGAAGTCAATAAGATGGCAGAATTAGGTACTCAATTGGCCCATGTAGACGGAGGAGTGCCCAATATGCGCGTCAGCGTTCCGATGCTGAATGAATTCTATCTGGGCGAGCTGATTTATTTCTTTGAAAAAGCATGCGGTATCAGCGGCTATTTGCTGGAAGTCAATCCGTTCAACCAGCCAGGTGTAGAAGCTTACAAGAAAAACATGTTCGCCTTGCTGAACAAACCGGGATACGAAGCAGAATCGAAAGCTATCCAAGCCCGTTTGAACAAGTAGCCTATGTTTGAAGAAGCAATTCGGACTTATCTGCAAGCACATCGCTTCGGGTCACTCGACTTGAAAGCTGTATTATTCGACATGGACGGCGTATTGTTCGACTCCATGAAAAACCATGCGGCAGCGTGGCACGAAGCGATGAAACGTTACAACCTACAAATGTCTCCTGAAGAGGCTTATTTGCACGAAGGGCGTACGGGAGCAGATACTATCAACATCATAAGCGCCCGCCAGCGGAAGAAAGAAGCGACGGATGAAGAAATTGAAAACATCTACGAAACCAAATCCGAAATTTTCAATTCATTACCCCAAGCAGAACGTATGCCGGGCGCATACGAATTATTACAAAAAATAAAAGGAGAAGGATTAACACCGGTCATTGTCACCGGTTCAGGTCAAAAATCATTATTGGAACGGCTCAATAAAAACTTTCCGGATATTTTCAGACCTGAATTAATGGTAACGGCTTTTGATGTCAAATACGGAAAGCCCAATCCGGAGCCTTATCTTATGGGACTCCAGAAAGCAGGGGTAAAAGCAAACGAAGCCATCGTGGTAGAAAATGCCCCATTGGGAGTAAAAGCAGGAGTAGCGGCAGGCATTTTTACAGTAGCTGTAAATACCGGCCCCTTACCTGACGAAGTATTGACACAAGAAGGAGCTAACTTTCTTTTCCATTCTATGATGGAATTCAATAATAATTGGGAAAGTTTTTATCAAGTAATCAAATAAAGTTGTATCTTTGCACCACACTTAGCATTTACAAATGCTTATACTAACCCTAACAAATTCAATTGGATGTTAAAAAGACTGCTTCGGGAGAAGCGGTCTTTTTTCTGTTCGATGTTTGGGAGTATGCCGGTTGCTATGCATTTAACTCTGGCTATTCCTAGAAATGCAGAATTACAAAGCTTATATTTTGAACAGTGTGGAATTGTGCATTTTAATGGAATACACACAGTCGGTATTACTTCTGTTGCCTGTGTCACACCGGATTGTCAATCCGCTTCTTCAATTACGCCGGCTTACACGTCCGGCATGACAATCAAGCTTTGTTCTCTCCGCAATATAGCTGCCTTGCTTGTAAGATTATTAATCTTACAGCGTGAAGATTAATAATCTTCCGGCATGAAGATTAATAATCTTACAAACAAGGTAGTCATGGAGATTGGATGGTCGGACTAAGCTGATGTTAGGGTTTGGCTTGGAAAAGCAACCGGTAGACATAAAGTGTACAGGCACAAATCCAGCTTGACAAATGTGACAAGCGACAAAATGCACAAATTAATGCCGCAAGAAGTATAAAACAGGATTTATACAACATAAGTGAGAATCCAATAAAAATGGCATATGAGATGAGTATAGGCAATCATCTTCATATGCCATTTAATTTTTGAGGTCATTTACTGAATATCCTTGATTCAGTATTGTTCTGCCATATTATTGCAATGTGCCAGCTTCGGCTGCTTGTATCATTTGCTGGCTGGCATACATATATACCTCTACACGCCGGTTTTCTTGACGGCCTGCTTCGGTGCTGTTGTCTGCAACCGGATTGCTTTCGCCCAATCCTTCCACTGTTTTGATTTGTGAGGCAGTAGTACCGCAACTGAGAAGGTAGCTGGATACACTTTGTGCTCGTTCTTGTGAGAGGGCTTGATTTTTCTGTACACTTTGTTCTGCGGTGCTGTTTTTCCAACCCGTATTGTCGGTATATCCATAGATGGCTACATCCATATCGGGATTTTGGATTAATACGTTGTTGGCAAATTTGCTTAGAGCCGCTTTGGCAGAAGTGCTCAGGGTAGAGCTGCTGGTAGCAAATAAGATGCCCGAATCGAAGGTTACTTTGACGGCTTGTAAGCCATTGTTATCCGTAACCTGTTCTACTTCTGCTCCTTCGATTTGCGCAGCCTGTTCGGCAGCCTTATCCATTTTCTTACCAATCAAGACCCCTGCGCCTGTTCCTACGGCAGCTCCTACAGCAGCACCGATTGCTGCGCCTTTTCCATGACCGGCAATACCTCCGATGAGGGCACCCAAAGCTGCTCCGCCACCACCTCCAATCATTCCTCCTTTGGCGGTGTTGTTTAAACTTCCACAACCGCTAAGTACCAAGCATCCGCTCAGTAAGATAGCCATACAACTTGTTTTTTTCATAAGCTTTTTATATTATACATTTAATATGCAAATAAGGGATAGTTTTTCATCGTGTTGTTTACACGGGTACGAACGGAAGCTATCACTTCTTCATTGTCTACGTTCGATAATACCGTTTCTATCATTTCGGCAATTTCATACATTAGGTCTTCTTTTGCACCCCGTGTCGTAATGGCTGGAGTTCCTAAACGGATTCCAGAGGTTTGGAATGCTGAACGGGTATCAAACGGAACCATGTTCTTATTTACGGTAATATCTGCCGAAACCAACGCTTTCTCAGCTACTTTTCCGGTCAGGTCGGGATATTTGGTTCGCAGGTCTACTAACATCGAATGGTTGTCTGTACCGCCGGATACGATGGTAAATCCGCGGTCTATCAATGCTTGTGCTAATGTAGCGGCATTTTTCTTTACTTGTAAAGCATAGTCTTTCCATTCGGGTTGGAGGATTTCATTAAAGGCGACAGCCTTTGCTGCAATCACATGTTCCAGCGGGCCACCCTGGATACCGGGGAATACGGCAGAGTCAAGCAATTGTGACATCATTTTGATTTCACCTTTGGGCGTTTTCTTTCCCCAAGGATTGGGAAAGTCTTTTCCCATTAGGATGATGCCTCCACGTGGTCCTCGTAAAGTTTTATGAGTAGTAGACGTTACGATATGTGCGTATTTTACTGGATTGTCGAGCAGACCGGCAGCAATCAGTCCGGCTGGGTGAGCCATGTCAATCATCAGAATGGCATTTACTTTGTCTGCAATTTCGCGCATGCGTTTGTAATCCCATTCGCGTGAATAGGCAGAACCACCTCCGATAATCAATTTGGGATGTTCGCGTAGTGCGATTTCTTCCATCTGGTCATAGTCTACACGTCCGGTTTCTTTATTCAGGTTATATTCGCAAGGTGTGTAGATGATGCCTGAAGTGTTGACGGCCGAACCGTGGGATAAGTGTCCTCCGTGTGCCAGATTCAGTCCCATGAACTTGTCTCCAGGGTTTAATACTGCAAGGAATACGGCTGCATTGGCTTGTGCTCCAGAGTGAGGCTGGACGTTTGCCCATTCGGCACCGAAGATTTTCTTGATGCGGTCGATGGCGAGTTGTTCGCTTTGGTCTACAACTTCACAACCTCCATAATAGCGTTTGCCAGGATAACCTTCGGCATATTTATTAGTGAGGCATGACCCCATGGCTTGCATTACTTCATCGCTTACGAAATTTTCGGAAGCAATCAGTTCTATGCCTTTCAGTTGACGTTGGTGTTCTCTTTCGATAATGTTGAAAATTAAATCGTCTCTTTTCATATTTGTATGTTTTTTTGATAAAATAATTTGATGTTAAAATATTACACCTACTGAGAAACTTAATACATTCCGGCGACGTTTTAGGGAAATGTCTTGGGTATTATAAGGATTTTCAGTCAGTGTCTTGTCGTATGTGATGGATTGAACCCAATCGTGTAATCCGATTTCATAGCGGAAGTCGAAAAAAATGTTTGATACATTGACTGCAAGTCCGACTACTCCACTAAAGCTGAAGGGACGTATTTCTTCTTTGATTCCTTGCTGATAAAACCCGGAATATTCGCTTTTGGTATGTTTTTCCCATGCGTATGCAACTTTCGGTCCGATAAAGAATGCCATGCCGTATGGATAGGCATCTACGAATTTGTAACCATAAAGCAAAGGCATGTCGATAGAATGGATGTCTGTTTTTACCAAGGCATTGTCATCTATTAGTCCTGCATTGTTTACATCATTCGGAATCGAAATACTCCCTTTTGAAACGTTATACGAAAATTCGGTTTGTAGGAAATGGTGTTTTTTAAAATTGAAGCGGCAGAAAAAGGCTCCGAAATATCCTATCTTGTAGTTGTTCTGGATATCTTGCAGCTCATTTTCTCCTAATGTAAAATGGTCGATGAAGAACATGGTGGAATTAAATCCTGCCTTGATGCCTATATTGACCTTGGGGTCGTTTGTCTCATTGCGCGATTCTGTTTGGGCGTGTGCGGAAAGTCCGGACAGCCCCATAAGGCAAAGCAGGATAAAGGCATTTGTTCTCATCTTATTTCTTCTTTTCTACAGACCAACCGAATTTTCCTATTTTTTCTCCTGTTTCATAATATCCGCCGTGGATATATACTAATAGATTGGATTGTGCAAGTTCAAATTTCCCGGTTTCTGTATTTAAATATTTTTCATCAGCTTTTACATTGACGACATCTGCTATGAACATGTCGTGCGAGCCAAGGGCGATAATGTCTTTCACCCTGCATTCGATACATAGAGGTGATTCCTCGATGAGTGGTGCCTGCACCATTGAAGCCTTGCCTGGTGTGAGGTGCATTTCCTCAAACTTATTATAGTCTTTGCCTGAGCGTACACCGCACCAATCGGTAGCGAATGCCATATCTTTGGTGGTCAGGTTGATGACAAATTCCATGTTCTTTTTCAGAATCGGGTAGGAGTGTCGTTCCGGTCGTACGGAGATGTAGCACATGGGTGGGTTGGAACAGATGGTTCCTACCCACGCTATGGTCAGTATGTTGTATTCTTCTTCCGTGCTTCCGCAACTCACAAGTACGGCTGGCAGGGGGTATATCATCGTGCCAGGTTTCCAGTCTTGTTTCATGGTTTGTGTGTCAGATTAGTTTGATGTTGTCTACTTGTTGTTCTTTCTCGCAATAGTGGCATTTCAGGATACCCTGTTCTTTGTCGGCGACATGGAACCACGTCTGCATCGGCTCGTTGTTGGTGATGCATTTGGGATTGTTGCATTTCACGATTCCTTTCAGTTCGGATGGCATCACCACTTCTTTCTTTTCCACTACCTCGTAGTTGCGGATGATGTTCAGCTTCATGTTGGGTGCCACTACAGAAAGGCGGCTGATTTCCTCATCGGTAAAGAACCGTCCGGCAATCTTGATGATGCCTTTCTTTCCCAGTTTTTTACTTTCGAAGTTGTTTCCGATAGTGATGTTGCTGTCCATGTGTTGCAGGTCGAGCAAGGATACTACGGTAAACAGCTTGTCTGAAGGTATATGGTCGATTACCGTTCCGTTCTCAAGGGCGGCTACTTGCAATTCTTTTTTGTTGCTCATTACATCAAAAGTTTTAAAGGTTCATGATTCGGTTGGTATCTGCTTTCACTTCGTCCAGCGTAATTCCTAATACATCACAAAGAATGGCTTCACGTGCGTACAGGCCGTTTTGTGCTTGTTGGAAATAGTAGGCTTTCGGGTTATTATCCACATCATAGGCTATTTCGTTCACGCGGGGCAACGGATGAAGGATGCGAAGGTTAGGCCGTGTGTGTTCCAGCATTTTGTTGTGCAGGATATATACGTCTTTTACCCGTTCGTATTCCATCAGGTCGGTGAAGCGTTCGCGTTGTACACGGGTCATGTACAGGATGTCTGCATTGGCAATGGTTTCCTCGTTGAAGTCGCTGTGTTCTTCGTAATGGATGTGATGTTCCTTGCAGTACAGTTTGTATTCTTCCGGCATTTTCAGTTCGTTGGGGGCGATGAAATGGAAAGTCGGGTTAAAATGGCGCATTGCCATCAGGAGGGAATGTACTGTGCGTCCGTATTTCAAATCACCTACCAGATAGATGTTCAGATTTTCCAGTGTACCCTGTGTCTTATAGATGGAATAGAGGTCAAGCATGGTTTGAGAAGGATGCTGGTTGGCCCCGTCGCCCGCGTTGACGATAGGAACGGGTGCTATTTCGCTGGCATAGCGTGCGGCTCCCTCCAAGTAGTGACGCATGACGATGATATCGGCATAATTGCTTACCATCATGATGGTGTCTTTCAGGGTTTCTCCTTTCGAAGAACTTGTCACCTTGGGGTCGGTGAATCCGATGACTTTTGCACCTAAACGATTGGCAGCTGTCTCAAAACTCAGACGCGTGCGGGTGGAAGGTTCAAAAAAAAGGGTCGCAACGATTCTCTGGTCCAACAAGTGACGGTTTGGTTTCTTTTCAAACTCTTGTGCCATTTCCAGCAGATAAAGGATGCGTTCCTTCGAGTGGTTGGCAATAGTGACTAAACTTCTATTTTCCATATTTTCCGTTTAATGATAGTTCTTTAATAAATACCGGAGTTCAAAGATAGTCAAAAAAATAGAATGAACGGTTTTTATTCCGGCATTTTTTATACTTTTGCACTTCGTAAAGAGTAATATCGGACACAAGAGTATGAAGGTGCAGTGTTTTTCTTTGTCGGCGAAGCAAGACATTCCTCTTTTTGTGCCATTGTATTTCCTGGGTTCTATGTTTATATATTAAGGTATAAGAATTATGAGAAAGAAGTTCATATGCGCATTGTGGATTTTGGTGGTCTTGAGTATTCTGGCCGTGGCGGTTGTATTTACGGCTATAGCGAAAGGATGGATAGGCTATGTGCCTCCGGTGGAGGAATTGGAAAATCCCAATCTGAAATTTGCTACCCAGATTATATCCGATGATGACCAATTACTGGGGACATGGTCGTATAGCAAGGAAAATCGTGTTTATGTAGGCTATAATGATTTGTCGCCCAATTTGGTTCATGCATTGATTGCTACAGAAGACGTGCGCTTCAGCGAACATTCCGGCATTGATTTTCGTGCTTTCTTGCGTGCGGTAATCAAGCGCGGAATACTGATGCAGAAGAATGCCGGAGGAGGCAGTACGATTACCCAGCAGCTTGCCAAGCAATTTTATTCACCTACGGCAGACAATGTGATGGAACGTCTGTTACAGAAGCCGATAGAGTGGGTGATAGCCGTCAAGTTGGAGCGTTATTATACAAAAGAGGAAATCCTCACGATGTATCTCAATAAGTTCGATTTCTTAAACAATGCTGTGGGTATCAAAACGGCGGCAAAAACTTATTTCTCGAAAGATCCGAAAGAACTTTCCATCGAAGAGGCTGCAACACTGGTTGGCATGTGTAAGAATCCTTCGCTTTATAATCCGCGCAGGTTTAACGAACGTTCGCGGGGACGTCGAAATACAGTGCTCGACCAGATGCGCAAGGCGAATTATATTACGCGGGCTGAATGTGACTCGTTGCAGGCACTTCCGCTCAAGTTAAGGTTCCAGCCTGTTGACCATAAGGATGGGCTGGCTACTTATTTTCGTGAATACCTGCGTCATATAATGACTGCTAAGCAGCCCGATAAGAGTAAGTATCGCGGCTGGCAGATGCAGCAGTATTACGAAGACTCCATTGCCTGGAAAACCAATCCGCTTTACGGTTGGTGTGCGAAGAACAAGAAAAAGGACGGCACCAACTATAACATTTACACCGACGGGTTGAAGATTTACACCACTATCAACTCCCGGATGCAGCAATATGCTGAAGAGGCGGTTTACGAGCATGTGGCGAAGTATCTCCAGCCTCGCTTCTTTAAGGAGAAGATGGGGCGGAAGACAGCTCCTTATACCAACCAGCTGACGCAAGAAGAAGTGAACGAGATAATGGACCGCTCAATGCGTCAGACCGACCGCTACCGTCAGATGAAGAAAGCAGGATGCTCGGAAGAAGAAATCCGTCAGGCCTTCAACACCAAGCATGAGATGACGGTTTTTTCATACGAGGGAGAAAAAGATACCATCATGACACCGATGGACTCCATTCGTTATTATAAGTATTTTCTGCGTGCCGGGTTCATGTCGATGGATCCTGTGACCGGTTACGTGAAGGCATACGTAGGCGGGCCTAATTATAATTACTTCCAGTATGACATGGCAATGGTAGGACGCCGTCAGGTAGGGTCTACCATCAAGCCTTTCCTTTATTCGCTAGCGATGGAGAATGGTTTTTCGCCTTGTGATGAAGTACGTAATGTGGAACAGACACTTTTCGATGAGAACGGAAAAGCTTGGTCGCCACGTAACTCTTCCCGTTCGCATTATGGTGAAGTGGTTACTCTGAAGTGGGGACTTGCCAACTCGAATAACTGGATATCGGCTTATCTGATGAGTAAGCTTAGCCCTTATGCGCTGGCGAGGTTGATTCACTCGTTCGGTGTGCTGAACAAAGACATACAGCCCACTGTCTCTCTTTGTCTGGGTCCGTGTGAGATATCGGTAGGAGAAATGGTTAGTGCTTATACGGCATTTGCCAACCGGGGCATCCGCACGGCACCGCTGTTTGTTTCGCGCATTGAGGATAATGAGGGAAATGTCATTGCTAACTTTACTCCACAGGTCGATGAGGTAATCAGTGAATCGAGTGCTTATAAAATGTTGGTGATGCTGCGTGCCGTTATTAATGAGGGTACCGGAGGACGTGTGCGCCGTTTGTATGGCATTAAGGCAGATATGGGTGGAAAGACCGGAACAACTAACCGTAATTCGGATGGTTGGTTTATGGGATTTACTCCTTCATTGGTGTCTGGATGCTGGGTTGGCGGTGTAGAGCGTGATATCCATTTTGACACGATGCGTGATGGACAAGGTGCTTCGATGGCACTTCCGGTATGGGGACTCTTTATGCAAAAAGTTTATGCTGATAAGGAATTGGGCTATTCTGAAGAGGAACGCTTTGACATACCAGGTGATTTTGACCCTTGTAAGGACAAATTGACTGAAATGGAAGAAGAAAATGCCAGCAGGCTGGACGATGTGTTCTTCCAATAACAATGCTTTATGGATGCCCGCACTTTGCCCATCTGTCGTTCTTAAAAATGAAGCTATGTTTCAGATGCAGTTCATATATGCAACTGCATCTGAAACATAGCTTTTAATGGCGAAGTATTTATTTTCTATTGTCGGTTGTTGGCAGACTACGGATATACCTATGAAAATAGTTGGCTGAAAGAGTTGGTTTTGGGGGTTAGGTCTTGCAACTGTTTCTTAGAACCAGTCATTTAAAGGAGAAAACGGTATTTATCTAAGATATTTCGAAAAAAAATCCTTTTTCATTAGCTTTTTTACTGAAAAAATATTTCCTTTACAGCAAAATGATTTATATCTTTCTTAAATGATTGACTGTATGATAGATGTTTTCATTTGTAATTGAATTAATTTATAAACCATAAAAACAGATACTATGAATTTACTCGTTAGCTCTGATGAAGAGCTGATTTCTTTATTTCAGTCTGGAAACAATGAGGCATTCGCTATTCTTTTACACCGCTATGCCGACCAGATTAAATATTCTATTCGTCAAATCATATCCAGTATTGAAGAAGCTGAAGATGTTTTTCAAGATTTATCCATTCATTTCAGTATTAAACTGAAGACAGCTTACAAGGAAAATGGGAAATTTGGAGGTTGGCTACATTGTGTAGTTGACAATTATTTATGTAGCTATTGTAGGAAAATGAAGCCTAAAATCACAGATTTGGATTTGGAGACGGTGAAAGATTGGCAAAATGAATATGAATTAAGTTCGCAGGATAGAGAACATAAATATGCAGAACTAAGGAAATCGGTCAAGGAGCTTCCGGAGGAATTAAGAATATTGGTAGAGATGAAAATCTGGAAAAGAATGACTTTAGAGGCTATTGCCGTCAAATTAAACTCGAACAAATCGACAATAGCCAAGCGTTTGCAGTCTGCTTATCACCAACTGGAAAAGAGTATGCTTGCCAAAGGGTATGATGATGCTTTTATTTGATTCTTGTCGGGAATATGTAGTAAAATAGACTTGAAAATCTTATCTTTGCAAAAAAGGGAGAATATGGATTATGACTTGACTTTATATCAAGTATCTCCCCGGTTGGCAGAAACGGTAATAGCCCGTATCGGTGAATTCAATCGGGGCAGGACAACCGTTAATGGTTGTTATGCTATTAGTGTGGCTACAGCTTATCGTCCATATTATGCTTTCTGGCGTTTCTTCCCCAACGTAGAGATTCCTTTATTTATACGGACACTTGCCGTCACTTTTGATATGGCGGCTGAACGTGCTTTTTCTTTGCTTCAAAATTGTAATGTAAAACTTGAAGTATTTGATAATAGGGTTTTTGAATGCTATTATGGACAATCGGAAGATTTTGTTCCTTTCGGAAAGTACCGTGGCAAACGATTGGCTGAAGTGTATTATATTGATCCTTCTTACGTATTGTGGCTGGCAAATAAATTTGTACCTAGTCTCAAGCGTTACGAACCATTGGTTGTTCTGGCCAAAGAGTTTGCACGTGTTCATTTTGAACTGACAGTACAAAAGCGTCGCGTTTCATCGGTGAGCCATAATGTGGGGCAAGTAGGCGAGCGTTTGAAGGAACTTTTTCTGACGGTGTTGAATGTCCGTCTACAAGTAGATATTTACAAGCCTGATTTCTATGTGGACCAATATATTTTGGCAGCCGACCGTGATGGAAATCGTTTTACGTTTTTTCTTAAAGCAGGCGGACGTAGTCTTTCGCCCAATGTATTAAGTTGCCATACACGAAAGGTCATTGCTCACGAGATGTTGCATCTTGCTTCTGCTAAGGTGATATCGCATTACGAGAGTCGCGGAGTGCGTTATACTCGTTTGGGGTATGTGAAATTGTTGTAGTACTCAATATTGCAAGGCTAAGGTTAAATGTCCACAATGCGGTGAATGAGAAGAGGATTATCTTCTGTGTCAGGTCGGATAATCCTCTTTTGAAGATAGGATTATCCGTTATTTCCGGCATAAATCCTTGAAATCACAATAGGTGCATTTATCCGGAATCTCGGTTTGTGTGAATGGGATTTCCGGGGAGAAGATTTCCATCAGCAACAGTTTCAGTCGTTCGCGGAACTCCATTTCGTAACGGGCAAAGTCGTAAACTGGTTCAGCTTTTCGTGCTTCACCCAGTTGGATGACTGGCGTGTAGTTTTCTGAGGCAGCCCGGTGTATGTACAGCAGTGAGGGAGCTACTTGGCGTGTGTCTTGTTTCTCCCGTAGCTTGCGGCATACGATAGCAGCGTAGAGGAATGTTTGGAATACATGACTCGAACGTTTGAGGTCGGGAGAAAAGAGCGATTCTATGCTGGATGGCGTGTCGGCGTTTCCTCCAGTCTTATAATCGACGATGCGCAGAATGTTGTCTTTCCAATCTATTCTGTCAATGATGCCTCCGATACGTGAATGTAGGACGGTGTCGGCTACGGTGAGTTTCAGTTCTTCGTAGACGGGGTATTCTGAACTGACGAACGTGAATGGTGCATGCTTCAGGTCCTTCTGGAGCAGTTGCTTCACATAGCGTAGTATGACAGCTGAATTAATAAGTTGGATACCATTGTAAGTGGGTTTTTCTTCAGGAGGCAGATGGAAAAAAAGTTCTTTGAAACCTTTGTCGACATAGTCCTGTAAGCGAACTTCATTTTTCAGCAGATTCTCTATTGTTTCTTGATTGATGACTTTTCCGTGTGTTGTCAGGTCTTTGTAGATGTGTTCGGCAGCATGGTGGAAAATACTGCCGAATTTGGCAGCATCAATTTCAGGAGAGATTTCATCGGGGGCATTGAGGTGTGCCGCATACTTGTAGTAGAATTTTAACGGGCAGTCCAGGTAACAGTTCAATGCCGAGGGCGAAAGTACAGCTTTTGGGTTGTAACGTACATCGAAGGTTTCCCATAAGCGTCGGAGGACGGTCGGTCCTTTGGAGATACAGATAGGGGTAGAGCCTTGTGGCGATTGTGCAGCTTCCAGTCTCAAACGCTTGACGGGATACCCCCATTCGATGATGAATTGGAGCATGAAGCGCGACATTTCGCCACGGTTGATGCCGTCAGTAGCAGTGTTGAATATCAGTGTAGCTTTTTCCGTGCGCTGTAACAGACGGTAAAAATAATAGGCATAGACGGCTATCTTGTGGTCGATGGTGGTCATTCCGAATGCTTTTCGCAGGTTGTAGGGGATGAATGAGGCATCGTTTCCACCTTTTGGAAGTTGGCCTTCGTTTACCGAGAGCATAATGAGGTGACGGAAGTCGAGGTTACGTGTTTCCAGTACTCCCATTACTTGCAGTCCGATGGCTGGTTCGCCATGGAAAGGAATACTCGAAGTAGCCATGACGCGGGTAAGCAGGCGTTGCAATGTCTCGGGTTTTACGTTTAAGTCTTTGTCTTCTATCAGTGTGTAGAATCGGTTCATCAAGGTATAGGTCTTGAACAAGGCTTCACGGTAAAGCTGGTCGAAAGCAGTTGTATCCGAAGGCTTTTGTTGCTGGTAAGATAACGCGACTTTCTCTAATGCCTTCGTAATCAGCTGGCATAAGTTGGAGTTGGTGGTAACGGGCGTGAAGAGTATCTCCAGTATTCCGTCTTTTTCTAATTCGGAGGGAAGTGGGTAGAATCTGTTGTCACGGGTTAGGCTTTGCTCCAATTCTGCCGCCTGTGACGAGAGTTGTCGCGTATAAGGGTGCTTCAGCAGGCTGATTACTTCGGTGAAGCGATAACGTCCGTTTTGTGTGTTGTATCCTGCAGTATGCAGTTCCAGCAAGGCACAGACAAAACTATATGTAGGCGTTTGTGAGAGAGGAAAGCCCATTGTGATGTTGATGTGTTTTACATTTTCGGGAAGCGAATGGAGTACGGACTGGAGCAGTGCCTCGTTGCATAGCACTACGGCAGTTTCTTTTTCTTCTTCGGTAAGATTCTCACGAAGCCATTGGGGCAGGTAGCGCGCTTGTCCGTTTTCGGTGGGCGATTCTACAAAAGTAATGTCTTTGGCTTGATTTAAGTTATTAAAGAAAGAGGGAGGAAGCTCAGATGGGAAATCCCGTAAATTCCGGCGGATGAATTCGCCTGCTTCATGAGGTGTCCGGTTCAGGTAAAAGGTGTCGTAGTCCCAGTAAAATAAGGCTTTTCCTGCATCGGCAAGTCTACGGAAGAGTGTATGTTCTACTTTGTTCAGTACGTTGAAACCTACAAAAACATACAGCCGGTATGGAAGTTTGTCGGGATTTAGGGTGTCGATGACTTGGCGGTACATCATTCCTTCGTAAGCAATGTGCTGGCTTTCCAGCAATGCTTTATATCGGGTGTAGATTTCTCCTAGTGTGTCCCATATCGAAATGAAGCGTTGTTTCAACTCTGTTACGCGGTCAATCGAGAAATTTCGGAAAAACTGCGAAAGGGTTTCTTTCTGTCCTTCTTCCAGAAAATCGTAATCATCAGTTAAGCCGTTCAGGTCTTTCAGATTGCTGAAGAGCGCCTGGGTATCTGCCAAGTTCTTGTCTGCGTCATCAAAATCGGCTATCAGCATCTCTCCCCAGAAAAAGAAATCGTCTAGAGATTCATTACTTCCGGTTACTTGGCGAAATACTTTATACAGGTCACACACCAATTTGACGGAATCGCCTGTTTGCCATGGAGAGCACTGGCGGAACAATTCGCTGATGCTGGTGTAGGCGGGCGACCACAAGGGGCGCTTGCTTTCATGTGCCAAATACTCGTTGAAAAACAGGCTGGCGCGTTTATTGGGGAAAACCACGGCAACATTGCTTAGGTCACCGTGCGTTTTTTCATATAGGTCGTGTGCTACTTCTTGTAGGAATGTTTTCATCTTTTTTATTGGTTTATTGAGGGTTAGTAGTTGGGGAATTTGTCACTTGGGATTGGATATTAATGCCTTTTTAGGGGAAAAGTATCGGTTTCTGGATATCTGGATTTCTGTGGAGTCATACTTTTTCCAACTCGTTTCCGAATACATACCACAAGTAGCCTTCTACATTTTTGTAGCCCATCCCGATGAGCAGGTTCATATATTCTTTTACCTGCTGGCGGTAGACATTTTTTTTCTTACCGAACTTGAAGTCGACTACTACCACTTTGTCTTTTTTCATCATTACGCGGTCTGGTCGCCGTGTCTGGAATGTTCCGGTTTCATCAGTGTAAATGATGCTGCATTCGTTATAGAGTTTCCAATTTCCTCCATACCAGTCTTTTACCTGCGGGTGGTTTAGCGCCCAACGAGCAAGTTTTTCGATTTCGCATGCTTTCTCTTCCGATTCCAGTATGCCTTCAAACGTGAGTTTTTTGATGACTCCAGGTAAGTCGGATTCAGTGGTGATGGAAGCAAACACTTGATGCAGGAGTTGTCCTTGACGGATGTAGCGTTCGTGTTCTTCTTCATCTTCATCGCCTCGGATAAAGTCGGCAGAACGGTTCGATTGTTTGAATTCGATTGGGGTTTCTATCGATTCCACCTGTACAGGCAAGCTTTGTGGAAGTACTGCAAGTGGATTCTCAGAGCCTTTTTCCTGTTTTTTATTTTCCGAAGGACAGAGAGAGCCGAAGGTGTATGTCAGAGGAGATGTTTCTTCGGTTTCTTCTGTTTTTGTGTCCCAAATGTTGAGTTGGGGGGCTACTTCAGCAAGTAGTTCCGATACAGTGCCCCGCTGGTTTGCTTTACCCCATATAATAAGGTTCTTGCACGCACGGGTAAACGCCACGTAGAGTAGATTCAGGTTATCCACCCATAGCTGGAGTCGTTCTTCCCAATAGCTGTCGTGGTAAACAGAGTCTGCCATGGCTGAAGAATAATTTACCGGTACGATGTCCAGTTCGTTGAACGGGGCACGGTCGGTCTCTTTTCCTGTTCCTGCCACTGAACACCATATCAGGTGATTGTTGGTTTCGTTTTCCATCTTCCAGTCGCAGAAAGGGAGCAGTACAGTGTGGAATTCTAATCCTTTCGACTTATGGATGGAAAGGATACGGATACCTTCTATTTCTCCCGATGGGATGGTTTTTTCGTGCAGGCGTTCGTCCCAAAAAGCAATGAAGGCAGTTAGCTCAGACGAATGTTGCTGCATGTACTCGGTTACAGCATCGTAGAAAGCGCATAGGTAGGCGTCTTGATGCTCAATGCGTTGCATATCGAATAGCAGGAAGAGTTTTTCCAATAGCTCATAAAGAGGCATGAGGCGCAATTCAGGCATCTGTGCTGCAAAGGCTTCAGGTAGGAAAGGAGTGAGGTCATCCGCTAAGATTTGGTTTAGGCTGATGCTGGAGTGAAGTATTTCGTGCTGGTATGCTACTGCCAGACGTGCACCGGCTATGCGGTCTTCGGGCGAGGTGAGATAGCGTAACCCGTCTACCATCATGCATACAGCCAGCGAAGCATCGAGGCGGAAAGCTTCGTCCGATACGATGCGGTAGGGTGTATGTTTATCAAAATAATCGGCTATGGAGGGAATGGATTTATTTTTCCGTACCAGAATAGCTATGTCATTGGTATGTATACCTTGTGCGATAAGTTGTTCTACCTGGCTGGCAAGGGCATGCAGGGTAGCATCAGCGTATGGCTGTTCTTGGGTATCGGGTAGGAAAGTCAGGCTGACGAATCCCTGTTCGTTTTGTTTGGAAGTTTCCTGGCATACGTCGCTGTATGCGTTGAGCAATTGCAGGCATGGGGTGCCTGTTTCATCCTCATATTTGTGGTTCAGGGCGGTACAAGCGGAAGTAAACATTGCGTTGTTAAAGTAAATGATGCGTGCTTCACTTCGCCAGTTCGTTTTCAGGGTCAGTTCGCGGATACGCAAGGTCGGGTCATTCCCCAGTCCTGCCAGAATTTTCCAGTCTCCGTTGCGCCAGCGGTAGATGCTTTGTTTGATGTCGCCTACGATGAGGCTACCTTCCCTTTGTGAAAGACTTTCTTCCAGCAGCAGATGGAAATTTTCCCATTGCATACGTGACGTATCTTGAAATTCGTCTATCATCACAGTGTCGATGGAAGTACCTATTTTTTCATAGATGAATGCTGCGTCACCTTCGTGCATCAGGCTATGCAGGAGGGCGTTGGTATCGGATAATAAAAAACGGTTGTGTTGCTGGTTCTGCAAGCGCAGTTCTTCATCAATATGTGCCAGAAGGCGTAGGTTGTTCAGATAGCGTAACGAAAGATTGCACGAGTTTACCAGTACGTTATTCTTCGGCCGGAACTCTTCGGCGGTTTTCAGCAAGGGAATCAGTTCGCGTGTGGCAAGGTCTAAGATGGCAGCGCGATGGGGTGAAGTGCGTGTTGCCCAGTTATCTTCACTCGCCAGGCACTTGTCTACAGTGGCATTGCGGATATTGTCCGACAGGTTTCCTAGGGCGAGTTTGTTGAAATAGCTTCCGATACCACGCGAACCGTTTTTCAGATCGGTTGGCAACAGGCCGTTCATTTCCAGTACACCTGTAAACTGGTCGTTAAAGCTTTTCATCTCTTCCAATGCTTCACGGCGGATGTCCTGCACCTGTCTCCGATAGTTGGGAATGAAAGTCGGGTCGGCAAGTTTACGGCGCAGCCCGTCGCCTTTCTCAATGTATCCTTCGTCAAGGATGTTGCGTCCGAAGTTCTTGATTTCGCTTGAAATATCCCAGCGTTTGTCATCCGAGATGCGTTCGTCTATATATTCCATCAGCCAACTCAGTACGGGTGAATGACGGTCCAGTTTTTCTATCATTGCATCTACGGTATCTGAAAGTACTTCTGTGTTATTCAGTTCTATGGTCATATTGGCACCTAGTTCCAGCTCGCGGGCTAAATTGCGCAGCACGGCTTGAAAAAAAGAGTCAATGGTTTCAATTCGGAAACGATTGTAGTCATGTATGATGTTGTGCAACGCCCGTCGTGCTGCCTTGCGGATGGCGTCTTCGTCCATCTGACATATTCGTTTCAGTTCATTGAGGTAGCTGTCCGATGATTTGACGTTGTAGCCCAGCCCATAGAGTTGTTCCAGAATACGGCTTTTCATTTCGGCTGTAGCCTTGTTTGTGAAGGTTACTGCCAGGATACGCCGGTAGGATGCAGGATCTTCTATCAATTGCCGGATGTATTGCACGGCAAGGGTAAAGGTCTTTCCTGAACCGGCTGAGGCTTTATAGACTAATAGTTGTGGGGTATTTGTCATAGCTTTTTTATATGCGTTAATATGCGTTTTCAGTGCAAAGATAGTCTTTTGCTTGGATACCGGAAACGATGAACCGTTTTATTTGGAAACTGTTTTGAATTAATCAAAGAAAAAATGTTATGGGCATTTATAATCAAATTCCTAAAGCCATATAATTGAAATATCTGATTGGATTATATTATCAATCCAGACATCATCCTTTTATGGTTTCCATATCAAAACCGTACGTTCTCCAATTGAAAACCGTACGTTCTCGATATGGAAACCGTACGGTTTTGATATGGAGAACGTAAAAAGAAGACAGCTTGAAACAGATACTGAACCTTTCAGAAGCTGTTTTGAATTTATCGTGCGATGATTTGGGATGAGTTTTTGAGGCATTTTTGCTTCTGTGATGAGGAAGATAGCGGGCTATCTGACGAAGAACAGGAGCGGAAAGGACCAAAAAATCGCCCAAAGCACACACGAAAACGGATACATCAAGCCAAGAAAAACTTTTTGGAGAAATTCAAAACAGCTTCTCAATCATACATTGATTCATATCCGCTAAATAAATTTATCGGAAAAATTGAAACACTCTCTTACTAATGATAATTTTTTTCGATAAAAAAGTTTCATTTTATTTGTTTATTCGGGAAAAGGCTTTACCTTTGCAACCGTAAAAACCAATTAAACCGAATGACAATGACAACTGATATACGAATTAACTTGGCAGTCCTGCATTTGATTCACGTCGTGGTGGTACCAGGGGGTGAGGAAGGTTCGTGTATGTAGTTGTTCGAGATTATACGTTGAAAAGCCTTTCTCACCCCTGAGGTCGAGAGAGGCTTTTTTATAATTGGCAGTTGGGTTAAGCTGGTATTGTGATTGGGTGGAAGCTCAAGAACTTAAAAACTAACAAACTTAAAAACTAAAGAACTAAAAAAACATAATGGAGATGAAACATCAGTTACGCAGTTCAATGAGTACCGAAGGCCGGCGCATGGCGGGAGCCCGCGCCTTGTGGGTGGCCAACGGGATGAAGAAAGAAATGATGGGCAAGCCGATTATTGCGGTGGTCAACTCGTTTACCCAGTTTGTGCCGGGACATACCCACCTGCATGAAATCGGGCAGATGGTGAAAGCCGAAATCGAACGGCAGGGGTGCTTTGCCGCCGAGTTCAACACCATTGCCATTGATGACGGAATAGCGATGGGGCACGACGGGATGTTGTATTCATTGCCTTCGCGCGACATTATCGCCGACAGCATCGAGTATATGGTGAACGCGCATAAGGCGGATGCGATGATTTGCATCTCCAATTGCGACAAGATTACGCCGGGGATGCTGATGGCGGCGATGCGGCTCAATATCCCCACGGTGTTCGTGTCGGGAGGACCGATGGAGGCTGGCGAGTGGGGCGGGATGCATCTCGACCTGATAGACGCGATGATTAAGTCGGCGGACACGAGTGTGAGCGATGCCGATGTGGCGGAAATAGAGCGTCATGCCTGCCCCGGATGCGGGTGCTGCTCGGGAATGTTCACCGCCAACTCGATGAATTGCCTGAACGAGGCAATCGGGCTTGCCCTGCCGGGGAACGGCACCGTTCTTGCTACGCACGCCAACCGCCGCATCCTGTTTGAAGACGCGGCACGGCTCATCGTGGAGAATGCGTGGAAGTATTACCGTGATGGGGATGATAGTGTATTGCCACGGAGCATCGCCACACGCCAGGCTTTCCTCAACGCCATGACCCTCGACATTGCGATGGGCGGTTCTACCAACACGGTGCTTCACCTGCTTGCCATTGCCCACGAGGCGGAAGTGGATTTCTGTATGGACGACATCGATCAGCTTTCGCGACGCGTGCCTTGCCTGTGCAAGGTGGCTCCCAATACGCAGAAATACCACATACAGGACGTGAACCGTGCCGGTGGTATTCTGAACATTTTGGGCGAGCTGGCGAAGGGGGGCTTGCTGGACACTTCGGTGCGCCGGGTAGACGGAACTACCTTGGCAGAAGCCATTGCCCGATATAATATATGTGTGCCCGCTCCCGATCCCGAGGCGTTGCGCATTTACCGGAGCGCACCGGGCGGAAAGTTCTGCATCGCGCTGGGCGCACAGGACACAATGTACGATACGCTGGACACCGACCGTGCCGCAGGGTGTATCCGTGATTTGCAACATGCTTATTCGAAAGACGGAGGCCTGGCGGTATTGAAGGGTAACATTGCGCAGGACGGATGCGTGGTGAAGACGGCTGGAGTGGATGAGAGCATCTGGAAATTCTCCGGTCCCGCTAAAGTCTTCGATTCGCAGGAAGCGGCTTGCGAGGGAATCTTGGGAGGCAAGGTGGTGAGCGGCGATGTGGTGGTCATCACCCACGAAGGCCCCAAAGGAGGACCGGGAATGCAGGAAATGCTTTACCCCACATCGTACATCAAGTCGAAACACTTGGGCAAAGAGTGTGCCCTCATTACCGACGGACGCTTTAGCGGCGGTACATCGGGTTTGAGCATCGGACACATTTCGCCTGAAGCTGCTGCCGGGGGAAACATCGGTAAGATTGTAGACGGCGACATCATCGAGATAGATATCCCGAACCGTACCATCAACGTACGGCTGAGCGATGAGGAATTGGCGGCACGCCCGATGGCACCCGTTACGCGCGACCGCAAGGTGTCGAAAGCTCTCAGGGCGTATGCCGCGATGGTAAGCTCGGCGGATAAAGGAGGAGTGAGAATGATTGACTGAATTGTTTAGGTACTAGGTAACTAGGTTCTGGATACCATTCGTAAGACTATTCAAAACTTAGTCAACTAGTATCTAAACCCTAGTTCCTAAAATAAATAAAAGGAAGAATATGGACAAAGAAAGAATAACAGGCTCGGAGGCATTGATGCGTTCGCTGGAGCACGAAGGGGTGAAGACGCTTTTCGGCTATCCCGGCGGAGCCATTATGCCGGTATTTGATGCATTATACGACCATCGGGACAAGTTGAACCATATCCTTGTGCGCCACGAACAGGGAGCGGTACATGC
This sequence comes from Bacteroides sp. An19, assembly GCF_002160215.1. Classification (NCBI taxonomy): domain Bacteria; kingdom Pseudomonadati; phylum Bacteroidota; class Bacteroidia; order Bacteroidales; family Bacteroidaceae; genus Bacteroides; species Bacteroides sp. An19. The sequence goes on from NZ_NFKD01000001.1 coordinate 125,630, forward strand.
GGCACAGGGCTTTGCCCGGGTGTCGGGTGAGGTAGGAGTATGTCTGGTGACGAGCGGTCCCGGCGCTACGAATACCATTACCGGTGTGGCGGATGCGATGATAGACAGTACGCCCATTGTGGTGATAGCCGGTCAGGTGGGTGCATCGTTATTGGGTACAGACGCTTTTCAGGAAGTGGATCTGGTAGGTGTTACCCAGCCTATATCGAAATGGAGTTACCAGATACGTCGTGCCGAAGACGTGGCATGGGCGGTGTCGCGTGCGTTCTACCTTGCGCGGAGCGGGCGTCCCGGTCCGGTGGTGCTCGATTTTGCCAAGAATGCGCAGACCGAAATGACGGAATACGAACCGGTGGATGTGGACTTTATCCGGAGTTATGACCCTGACCCCGAGACCGACCCGAAGATGGTGGCAGAGGCGGTGAAGCTCATCAACGAAGCCGAACGCCCCTTGCTGCTGGTAGGGCAGGGTGTAGAATTGGGAGGTGCACAAGAAGAACTGAAAGCATTTGCTGAGAAGGCGGACATCCCCTGCGGATGTACCTTGTTGGGGCTTTCGGCATTGCCTTCTGCCCACCGGCTGAACAAGGGAATGCTGGGGATGCACGGCAATCTTGCCCCTAACGTGAAGACCAACGAGTGTGACGTGCTGATAGCCGTGGGGATGCGTTTCGACGACCGTGTGACGGGTAAGCTGGAAACATATGCCCGTCAGGCGAAGGTCATCCACCTGGATGTAGACCCTTCGGAGATAGGCAAGAACGTGCCGGTGGATGTGCCCGTGCTGGGCAATTGCAAGCGTACGTTGGCTTTACTGACCGAATTGATACAGACCCACAAGCATACGGAATGGATAGAAAGTTTCCGCCCGTACGATGAGAAAGAGTACGAGCAGGTAATCCGTCCCGAGGTACATCCCGAAAGCGGTCCGCTGAATATGGGCGAGGTGGTCAATGCCGTGAGCGAGGCAACTTGCCGCGAAGCGATATTGGTGACCGATGTAGGCCAGAACCAGATGATGGCATGCCGCTATTTCAAGTTTGGGAAAAAACGGAGCATCGTGACTTCGGGTGGTATGGGAACGATGGGCTTCTGCCTTCCGGCGGCAATTGGTGCCACGTTCGGATGTCCCGGACGTATGGTATGCGCCTTTATGGGCGACGGAGGCTTGCAGATGACGATGCAAGAGCTGGGTACCGTGATGGAGCAGCAAGTACCGGTGAAGCTTATTTTACTGAACAATAATTACTTAGGTAATGTGCGCCAATGGCAGGCGATGTTTTTCAACCGCCGCTATTCGTTTACGCCGATGATGAACCCTGACTACATGCAGATAGCTGCCGCCTACGGCATAGCCGGACGCCGCGTGATGGAACGGGACGAACTGGAAGGTGCCATCCGCGAGATGCTGGACACCGACGGGCCTTTTCTGCTCGAAGTGTGTGTGGTAGAAGAAGGCAATGTGCTTCCGATGACTCCTCCGGGAAGTTCGGTAAACGATATGCTGCTTGAACTGGATTGTTGAATATCAGTTGACAAGGTACCAGTTTACAAGGAGACAAGGTTCTGAATAGCTTTGTGTATCTAAAACCTTGTCAACTCGTTAACTCGTCAACTTGTTACCTAAAAATAAAACGCAAATGGATAATAAGACATTATATACAATTATCGTTCACTCGGAAAACTTTGCCGGTTTGCTCAATCAGGTGACCGCCGTGTTCACCCGCCGGCAAATCAATATCGAGAGCCTGAACGTTTCGGCATCTTCCATCAAGGGCGTGCATAAATATACGATAACGTGCTGGACTACCCCCGACATCGTGGAGAAGGTAGTGCGTCAGATAGAGAAGAAAATCGACGTCATTCAGGCGCATTATTTCACTGAAAAGGAAATCTTTCAGCGTGAGGTGGCGATGTACAAGGTTTCTACACCCGAGTTTCAGTCGAACCCTGAGGCATCGAAGGTGGTGCGCCGTGCCAGTGCGCACATCGTGGAGGTGAACCCCACGTTCTGCATCGTGGAACTGACAGGAATGAGTGCCGAAATCACCGACTTGTACCAGAAGCTGAAAGACCTGAACTGCGTGCTCCAGTTTGTCCGCTCAGGGCGGATAGCTGTGTCTACCAGTTGTTTCGAGCGGGTGAACGAGTACCTGGCGCATCGGGAAGAACGTTATTTGAAAGAGAAAAAAGAGTAAACATTATGGACGCAAAAGAGAAAGTAGGCAGATACGAATTTGTGGCTGAGCCTTTTCATGTAGATTTTGCGGGACGGCTCACCATGGGAGTATTGGGAAACCATTTATTGAATTGTGCCGGATTCCATGCCGCCGACCGCGGGTTTGGGATAGCGGTATTGAATGAGAACCATTATACGTGGGTGCTTTCGCGCTTGGCGGTAGAAATGACCGATATGCCCCGGGCATACGAGAAGTTCAGTATCGAGACATGGGTGGAAAATGTCTACCGGCTCTTCACCGACCGCAACTTCGCGGTACTCAATGCGGAAGGCAAGCCCATCGGTTATGCACGTTCGGTATGGGCGATGATTAGTATGGAGACCCGTAAGCCTGCCGATTTGTTTCTCTTGCATGGCGATGAAATCACAAGCTATATATGCGCCGACAAGCCTTGTCCCATCGCAAAGGCGGGCAGGGTAAAGGTAGGCGATGCGCAGCTGGTGGCGGAATATCATACCCGGTACAGCGACATCGACCTGAACGGGCATGTGAACAGCATCAAGTACATCGAGCATATCCTCGACCTGTTTCCGCTGGAAATGTACCGTGAAAAAACGCTGCACCGTTTCGAGGTTGCGTATGCAGCCGAAAGTCATTATGGTGATGTGCTGGGGTTTTATCGGGAACAGAAGTCGGAAAACGAATACGACATCGAGGTACGGAAGAACGGGACTGAGACCGCCATACGGAGCAAAGTGGTGTTTGAATAATTAATAATTAAGAATTAAAATGAATGTCCGCAATCATCCTATGTAAGGGCAAAATGCGGATATTCATAATAATTAAAAAACTCTGTGTGCCTCTGTGTCCTTTGTGGTGAAAACTTAAAAACTAACAAACTTAAAAACTAACAAACTCAAATATTAACTTGCGGACCGGTAAGGTCTGCGTAAAAAGATTGTAATTTTATGGCAAAAATGAATTTTGGCGGAGTTATCGAAAATGTAGAGACCCGCGAAGAATTTCCTTTGGAAAAAGCACGTGAAGTATTGAAAGACGAAACCATAGCCGTAATCGGTTACGGCGTACAGGGACCGGGCCAGTCGTTGAACTTGCGCGATAACGGGTTCAATGTCATCGTGGGCCAGCGTCCGGGAAAGACATACGATAAAGCCGTTGCTGACGGATGGGTGCCGGGCGAAACCCTTTTCGGCATCGAAGAGGCTTGCGAGCGTGCGACGATTATCGCCGTATTGCTCTCGGATGCAGCGCAGATAGCTTGCTGGCCGACTATCGAGAAACATCTTACGGCTGGTAAGGCACTGTATTTCTCTCACGGTTTCGCCATTACGTGGAACGACCGTACAGGTGTGGTTCCCCCGAAAGATGTAGACGTGATTATGGTGGCACCGAAAGGTTCGGGAACTTCTTTGCGTACCATGTTCCTCGAAGGCCGCGGGCTGAACTCGTCATATGCTATCTATCAGGATGCTACCGGTAAGGCTTGGGACCGTGTCATCGCTATGGGTATCGGTATTGGTTCGGGATACCTGTTCGAAACCACTTTCCAGCGCGAAGCCACTTCCGACCTGACCGGCGAACGTGGTACGCTGATGGGTGCCATCCAGGGCTTGCTTTTGGCTCAGTACGAAACTTTGCGCGAACACGGGCACACACCTTCTGAAGCTTTCAATGAAACCGTAGAAGAGCTTACCCAGTCGCTGATGCCGCTCTTTGCCGCCAAAGGTATGGATTGGATGTATGCCAACTGCTCTACTACAGCCCAGCGCGGCGCACTCGACTGGATGGTTCCGTTCCACGATGCTACCAAGCCGGTATTCGAAAAACTGTATAAGTCGGTAGCCGACGGATTGGAAGCCCAGCGTTCCATCGACTCCAACTCTCAGCCCGACTATCGCGAAAAGCTGAACGAAGAGTTGAAAGCCTTGCGCGAAAGCGAAATGTGGCAGACGGGTGTGGTAGTACGCAAGCTCCGTCCGGAAAATAACTGAGCAATTGACAATTGACAATTATTTCTGATTGGCAATTGATGATTGGTAATGATTGCTTTATGCTCCAGTCCCCAAAAGGCACAAAGCACTTTGCCGGTTGTCAATTGCCAATTGTTTTTTTGGCAGATAAGAAAAAGTGTTGTACATTTGCCGTAGACCATTAAAAAACAGACTATTTATGAAAATGCGTGTATTTTTAGGAATGATGGCAATGTGCTTTGCGCTTTTTGTGTATGCAGAGAGTGATCCTACGTCGTTTGTACGGAACAGATATCCGGATGCCCGTATTTTAGACCGTGATTGGGATGACGGATTCATCGAAGTGAAAATGTCGCATCGCGGAAAGGAAAAGATCGTTATTTTCAATGCCGATGGAAAATGGTTGCGTACCATGTGGGAAGTACGCCGCAGCAGGCTTCCGCGTGCGGTAATCAGCGTATTGAGACGGACAGGGTTCGTGTACGAAGAGATAGACGATAACGATAATATGGCGATGGAGAACCGTCGGGGAATGTTCTATATCGTTCAGGCCGACCGTAATGACCAAAGCTACGTGCTGGTGGTGTCGGAGCGGGGAAACATCATCGACCGCTTTTACGATGACGAATGGGATGACGAGTGGGACGAAGGACGCTGGGAAGGTGAGTCTTGGGATGACGGCGAGGACCATTTCGACGAAGGAGATGATGAGTGGGACGACCACAACCGTTATCGCCGTCCTCACCGCCACCATCGCGGGTGTTGTCATGAAGACGATGGTGAGGACCGTTTCGATGAGGGAGACGACTAGTGAGAAGTTATCGCCCCGCTGGTGTGGGCTGGGAGTTGAATGCCAATACCTCAGAAAAACTTTTTGGAGAAATTCAAAACAGATTCTCAGTAAGACTTTCGACCTTTAACTCCTGAACGAAGTGATAACTTCTGTGAAACATAACTACGTTTAACTCCTGGTTCACATGAATAGCAAATTGGCAAATCGTAACTTGAAAAAAGATTCTCCGTGGGCGTGGGTGCCTACGCTCTATTTTGCGGAAGGGCTGCCCTATATAGCGGTAATGACCCTCTCGCTGGTGATGTATAAGCGGATGGGCATCTCGAATGCCGAGGTGGCGCTCTATACGGGTTGGCTCAACCTGCCGTGGGTGGTCAAGCCTTTGTGGAGCCCGTTCGTAGACTTGGTGCGCACCAAACGCTGGTGGGTAGTGGCAATGCAAATGCTTATTGGTGCTGCACTGGCGGGTATTGCTTTCCTTATACCTGCGCCGCATTTCTTTCAGTCCACGCTCGCCCTGTTCTGGCTGATGGCGTTTGCCTCCGCCACTCACGACATTGCAGCCGACGGGTTCTATATGTTGGGGCTTACGCCGCACCAGCAAGCTTTGTTTGTGGGCATCCGGAGCACCTTCTACCGCCTTGCCACCATCGCCGGCCAAGGATTGCTCCTGATGTTTGCCGGCTGGTTGGAACAGTCGGGTAGGGGAATCCCTTTTGCCTGGAGCGTTACGTTCTTACTGTTGGCGGGGGTGTTTCTTGCTGTGTTCGTCTACCACGCTTTTGTACTTCCGTGTCCCAGTGCCGACCGTCCGGCAGCAAGCATTTCGACGCAGAGCCTGTGGCGCGAGTTCCTTCTCACTTTCCGCTCGTTTTTCCGTAAGGAAGGCATCGGCGTGGCATTGCTCTTCATGCTGCTCTACCGCTTCCCCGAAGCGCAATTGGCGAAGATGGGCATTCCGTTCCTGCTCGACCCCATGGCAGAAGGAGGGCTGGGCATGACCACCGAGCAGATAGGTTTCACGCAGGGCACAGTGGGCGTCATCGGGTTGACTTTGGGCGGCATTCTGGGTGGCATCGCCGTGGCGCGTCACGGCTTGAAGCGTTGGCTTTGGGCGATGGTGTGGGCGATATCTCTGCCCGACCTGGTGTACGTTTACCTCAGCTATTTTCCCCAAACGCCCTTACTTTGGGTCAACGTGTGCATTTTCATCGAGCAGTTGGGCTACGGCTTCGGCTTCACCGCCTACATGATGTACCTCATCTATTTTTCACGTGGGAGCCACAGCACCGCCCATTACGCCATCTGTACCGCCTTTATGGCGCTGGGCATGATGTTGCCTGGCATGGCAGCCGGCTGGCTTCAGGAGCTTCTGGGCTATCGTCATTTCTTCATCTGGATTATGGCGTGCTGCGGTGCGACTTTCGCCGTGGCGGCCTTGCTGAAGATAGACCCGGAATTTGGGAAGAAATGAGTAGATTTAATGGCTAATGTGAGAATGAATCAGCACATTGCATTTGTTTATTAGAAGCTGTTTTGAGTTTATCGTGCGATGATTTGGGATGAGTTTTTGTAAAGACGCAAAATCTTGCGTCTTTACTATGAGGAAGATAGCGGGCTATCTGACGAAGAACAGGAGCGAAAAGGACCCAAAATCGCCCAAAGCACACACGAAAACGGATACATCAAGCCAAGAAAAACTTTTTGGAGAAATTCAAAATAGCTTCTTAGCACATTAAACTGTAGTTTTGTAAATTGTAAATTGAAAAATAGTAAATGAATTTATGTTGGCTTATACTTATGTAGAACAAGGCAGATTCGAATGGCGCGATAAGCCGGAACCTCGGCTGGAGGGGCCGCGCGATGCCATCGTAAGGGTCACGCTGAGCAGCATTTGCACCAGCGACCTGCATATCAAACACGGAAGCGTGCCGCGTGCCGTGCCGGGTATCACGGTAGGTCACGAGATGGTGGGTGTGGTGGAAGCCGTGGGCGAGGCTGTGAAGAACGTTGCGCCGGGCGACCGTGTGACCGTCAATGTGGAAACCTTTTGCGGAGAATGCTTCTTTTGCCGCCACGGGTACGTGAACAATTGTACCGACCCTCACGGCGGATGGGCGCTGGGATGCCGTATCGATGGTGGACAGACGGGATATGTACGTGTGCCTTATGCCGACACAGGGCTGAACCGCATCCCCGACTCGGTGACCGATGAGCAGGCGTTGTTTGTGGGCGATATACTTGCTACCGGCTTTTGGGCGGCGCGTATCTCCGAGGTGAAAGAGGAGGATACGGTGCTTATCATCGGAGCCGGTCCTACGGGCATTTGTACCTTGCTTTGCACGATGCTGAAGCGTCCGCGGCGCATCATTGTGTGCGAACGTTCGCCCGAACGAATCCGTTTCGTACGCCGGCATTACCCCGAAGTGCTGGTAACAGAACCCGAAGATTGCCTTGCCTTTGTGAAAGCGCATAGTGTGCACGGTGGTGCCGATGTGGTGATGGAAGTGGCAGGAACAGACGATACGTTCCGCCTGGCGTGGGAGTGTGCCCGCCCCAATGCCATCGTGACCGTGGTGGCGATGTACGACAAGCCCCAAATGTTGCCTTTGCCCGACATGTATGGCAAGAATCTCACCTTCAAGACTGGCGGTGTGGACGGGTGTGACTGCGCCGAGATACTCGGTCTGATAGAAGCAGGCAAGATAGACACTACTCCGCTTATTACCCATCGTTTTCCGCTTCGCCAGATAGAGGAGGCTTATCACATTTTTGAGAATAAGCTGGACGGGGTGATGAAGATTGCTATCAGTGGATAATTAGTGTTAGAAGCTGTTTTGAATTTATCGTGCGATGATTTGGGATGAGTTTTTGAGGCATTTTCGCTTTTGTGATGAGGAAGATAGCGGGCTATCTGACGAAGAACAGGAGCGGAAAGGACCAAAAAATCGCCCAAAGCACGCACGAAAACGGATACATCAAGCCAAGAAAAACTTTTTGGAGAAATTCAAAACAGCTTCTAGGTTTAATGGCATCTTGTATATATAGTAATTAGACTTTGACCTTGATAGCTTCACAAAGGCTTGTGGTGTATTGGGCTGCCTTATATTCGCATTTCAAGTGCCAGTGTCTTCCATCACTCCCAACTCCGTCAAACCACTGTCTGGAAAACCACGGCTGGTGCAGATGCTTTGCTTTTCGGGCAGCCCACTGATGTCAATGCAGCTTTCACCCCGAAGTTCCTTCCATGTCCTTGAACCTGTTAACTGATTGTCAAGATTTTTTGCAAATAAAACGACCGGAATCTATCCAATAAAACTTGCTATTGTATATTATGAAGCGGCAAAACACGTTGCAAATATAGTGAAAAGATTTAATATTAAGGATTTTACGGTCAAAAAAAAATTCATGATTAGTGATTAAATTTCCCCAAAAGCTGCATTTGTTCGACTAAATCCGGAGAACATTATCTACTATTTATTGACTATCAACCTATTACAAAATTCTGCCATTTCATAATATAAAACAATGATAAAGCGGCGAACTTGAAAATATTTAATTGATTGTATATCAAATATTTGTGATATGGAGGCAAAAACATTCAAGCGAATTGCGCTTTGCACTTCTCGTCACATAACAACGGCAGGACATTGTTGCTGAGTTTTTACTCCGGAATGCTGCCGCTAAACCTAAAGAATGCTGTAAACAACGTCTGAAAACTTCTTAAAAAAGTTTGCAAAGCGTAGTGATTCAAATTCGGAGAGGTAACGGTTAGCCGTCATGCGATTGTCATGAGGGTAACGTAAAGAATGCCTTGTTCGTTTACAATTTGGTTATTTATGCGAATCAGGAGTTAAACGTAGTTATGTTTCACAGAAGTTATCACTTCGTTCAGGAGTTAAAGGTCAATAGCTTTGCTTCTGAAAGCTGTGCAAAAGGTATTGGCATCTAACTCCCAGCCCGATAAGTGGGCGATAACTACCTATAACTTCCTTTTTAACTCCTGATTGGCATTATTTACAATTTACGATTGGGCTGTGTTGTAAAGGGGATTAACCACCGTAAATAGTACTTTGTAAATCGTAAATCCATCATGTTGTCCGACAAACTCAACAACGTAGATTACCAATGGTTCCTTGTCCGTACCAAACCCGGACATGAACAGGAGTTGTGTGCACTCATTGGGCGCGAAAAGGACAAGATCCGGAACATACTGGAAGTCTATTGTCCTACCCATACCAAGGTGTACGTGCGCAGAGGTGACTGTGAGCAACGGATGCCTCTTTTTGATGGCTATGTGTTCGTGCTTGCCACCCAAAACGCACTGGTTGAGTTCCTTCGTGACAACTGTTCAGATGCCTTTATCCGCTACAACCGCAAGCGTACGCCGGACGAGAAAGCCACCGCTTGCACCATACCCGAATCGCAAATGCGCGCTTTCCGTGACTACAACGAGAATTACGCTGATAAGGTAATAGTGCTGGAGCGTCCTTACTCGGACTATGCCTTCAACGCGAAAGAGGGCGAGGCGAATGAGATTGTGCGCGTGGTCGACGGTCCGTTTGCCGGCCAAGAAGGTTACATCTGCCGCTTCCACCGCAAAAAGGGACTGGTGTTCCGCGTGCAAGGCATGGTGCCGGGCAGCTGGTTGACCGTCACCTATCCCAATGTCTCCGACCTGCACGTTGTCCGTCTCCACAATGCCGAGGGCGACCGCCTGTCTATAGGCACGGAAAAAGGGCGTGCCGTTGACCTGCTTGTCGGCATCCTGCAGGCTTGCGGTTACGGAAAGCGCACGCAAGCCATGCTTTATGAACTGATGGAACGCCTTGCTGTCGATTTGTCATTGACCAATCTCTGCCGGGAACTTGACAAGAAAGGTGAGAAAACATTGGGCGGCCGTCTTGCCAGACTGACTACCAAGGAAGCTGAACTTCTGATAAACCTTGCCCGCTACGAACATGATACTCCCGGATATGTGAAGGAAAACTGGCAAAAGATTCTCCTGCGTTCGTTTCTTACGCCTACATCCGGAATAGAATGGGAAGAAGGCAAGAACGAGGTGGAACTTCAACATAAGAATTTTACGGAAATCATCCGCAGGGTGGACATCACCGAGGAGGTTTATTACCCCAGCAGACAGGAGGACGGAAAAGTCACCACTGCGTATGATGCCCATATCGGCATGAGGGAAGAGATGGAAAACCTCGTTTTCTTCGCCAACTGGGACGGTTTCCTCAGCGAATATTTTCTTACGGCAGGAAAAGCCAACGAGAAGTTAGTGTCGGGAAGGTCGCAATCTGTCCTTGACGAAACCACGAATACGGAAAGGAAAAAACTCATCGAGTCTTTCCGCAACTATGCCCCAACATTATATAAGGTATTGACAGATGCGGATTCAGTCGTAAAAGCCGTACCGGATTTTAAGGTCGGCGAAGATACGTTGAATGTCTTTGCTATCCGGTCTTCAGTTCAAGAAAAAGACACGGCAAAGGACAAGCTGATACAGACTTGTGTCCGCATCTGCAAGGAAATCAATACTACCAACCATCTTGCCGTATGGCGCAGGTATCTGCGGACGGTGTGGCTGCACAATTGAAGTTGACAAGGTATCAGTTGACAAGGCAACAAGGTTCTGAATAGTTTCACTAATGGCATCTAAAACTTCGTTAACTCGTCAATTGGTCAACTTGTTACCTGAAATAAAATGTACACGATAGCCGAATTTACTTCCCGATGGCAACGCCTCCACCATCCGTCCATGAATGTGGATGGCGACGTGGTTTTCTTTTATGAAATCTACGTCAGGCTGCACCGTTTGGCTGAACAGTATGCGGCGGGGTTCGATGAACAGTTTATACTTTCTCTGCTGCTTTATACAGAGAATACCCTTGCCGTCGGGCTTGACGGTGTTTACGAATACAGGTACCGCAGCGTGGGCGATGTCGTGTTCCGCTGGTGCGAAAGCCTGGACATGGGTGCGGATGCCACTTCACAAGTAGACAGTCTCGTGTCAGAAGCTGTGTCAAGAGCCGGTTGCAGTGCCCTCCGGCAATGGATGACAGAATGCGTGCTGTCGGGTGATTTTTCCCGTATGAGCGGCATGATGGCTTGGTTTCCATGTGAAGACCCGGTAATGTGGCACATTTTCCCGGACTTGCGTTTCAGGGAGGTGATGTTCCGCAGGCTTACGGGTGACTGGCAGACCGCCCGGCAGATGCTGTGGGCAGACCTTGCCTTCAACTGGCGTGACAAGCGCGGATACTTCTTGGCGGATACCTTGTCCAGGCAGTTCCGTTATGAAGTGTCTTTTGCCGAAGGAAAAGAAAAAGACAGGTTGAAAGAAGCGGCGGAAAGTCTCGATGCTATCCGTTCCGAACGCTTGGACACTTACACGGTTATCGGGCGTAAAGACGGGCGCACGCTCACTTTACTCCACAGGGACGGCCGTGAGTTCCGTGATGTGATTTTCCCCGCGCCTGTTTCGGAAAATGTGCAAAGCCGTCCTCTTGCCGCCCAGCTTGTCACTTACAATGACAAAACTTACATAAACGGTTCTGCAGTCTGGCTTAACAAGGAAGCCTTGCCCGTGTGGAACGGTGAAACCAATTGGAGCGACATTCTTAAAAAAGAACAGGATGCGGCAAAGCTCACATTTTTCACCACCACGTTTGGCAAGCGGCTCAGTCTTTACGAAGACCTCTACACCGTACCGGAAGACCAGGAGGAAGCCTGTTACGCCGACATGGGCATCTATTTCGACGAGCCTAACATTTTCGATTTTCTGGGATGCATGAAGCCCGAGAATTAAGAATGAAAAATGAAGAATAAAGTGCAAAAGGATATAGCACAGACGGCCGTTACCCTTTCTCCTCATGAGGAGAACTGGAGAGAGACTGGGAGAGTCGGAGAGGGGCTGGAAGGTTTCGGCTTTATTGCATACGCCAATTCCTGCGTTGAGAAACTGCAGGACGAGGGGCGTTACGATGCCGCAAACAAGCTGAAAATGTATCTCAGAAAGTTCATTGCCTATTTGGGCAAGAGCGAAGTGCCTTTCAAGGACTTCGATTCCCTGCTGATACGCAACTATCATACGTGGCTGAAGAATCAGGAATTAGGGCGCAATACCATTTCCTTGTACATCCGGAACTTGAAACGGGTCTACCGCCTTGCCGTAGAAAGCGGACTGGCCGATGAATGCCATCCCTTCGAAGGCATGGACGTGAGCTATCACGTCAAGAAAGAGAAGAACGGCCTGACGCTTGCGGAGGTAAAACATATGCGTGACTTGGACTTGAGCAGCGAACATCCGTCAATCGTTTTCGCCCGCGACATCTTCCTGTTCTCTGTCTATGCACGTGGCATGAGGAGCGATGACATCTTCCGCCTGACAAGAAAGAACATCCAGGACGGACAGCTCACTTACCGTCAGCACATCACCGGTAAGGAAATCTCCATTCCCTGGGAGCCGGCACTGCAGGAGATAGCAGACCGTTACAGAAGGAAAGGCACGGCACGCCTTTTCCCTGTCATCACGGCAAAATCCCCACACGAGCAATGGAAACAGTATGACAGCCTCCTGCACCGCATCAATTACAGCCTGAAGAAATTGGGTGAGATAATGGGTCTCGGTTATCCGCTGAACCTCACCGTAGCAAGACATTCGTGGCAGAGCCTGACGAAGAGCGTAAGCATAAGCGACATCCTATAGAATGAAGAATGAAGTATAAGTTAGAAGTACCACGATGAGATAGACAAGCTCCACGAGCGGGAAGACCCCCAGTTTGTCTGCATCATCAACGGCGGCCAGAACCTCATCGCCCCGAACGCGCAGCAGGCAGAACAGACCATACAGGATAGTACACCCGAAAAAGGAATATATACTGCATCGCCAGTTGAATATATACTGCAACTGCTGATGAATATATACTGCAACTGCCGATGCAGTATATATCCCTAAAAAATAGATATAGATAACGTTTTCAAAACATACATGTATGACAAACGGAAAGAATAAAATCGAAGCCATATTCAGCGAACGCAACATAGATGAAGATTGCGATACCATAGCGAGACTGCTTTCACCCTATCGGAAAACGATTCGTGAATCGCTAAATCAAGGCAGCTATGCCGAAGCTGTAACCATCCTGCTTGAAGTGCTCGAAAGCCTCACTCACCACTTCGTACAAGACGAGCATTACAACTATTTCGATGACATGTACAGTCCTGATTATGTTTGTCAAGATATGATGGAGGCAATCATCAGCTCTATTAAGAGTGGGAATTTTCCAGCAGCAGAGTTGCAACGGTTGAAGGACGGATTAGAGAAGTTGAAGCATACGGAGGCATACGAGGATTATGGTGTGCCGTATGCATTGAATATTTGGGAAAAGTTTGAAAACTTAAGGCATTGACCATCGGCATGATTGCTAACGAATTGAAAAACAGTAGAAAATCAGAATCGGACGCTTACAAATCAAATAATAAATGGAACAAATTAAACAACAAAAAAGAATAGCATACCTTGATAATGTCGCAGGCCTGTTTATCATTTATATGATATTCATGCACTGCTGTCAGTTTACAGAAATGACAGGCACAATTTTTTATCGAGTATTATCTGTGGTCTTTTCCTGTTTTATGGCATGGTTCTTCTTTAAATCAGGAATGTTCCATAAAGAGAATACTTCTGTTAAAACTGCATTTAGCCATATATTAAAAAAATTGTGGAAGCCTTTCTTTTTTTTCTGGTGTATCGGATTTATAGTAAACGCATTTATACTGTTTCTGGATGATGATGGGAATTGGGTACATTATATTTTATCTCCTTTTAAGCAAACAGTTTGGGATGGTGGAACCAATGCAGGTGAGCTATCAATGTGGTTTCTTGTCACATTATTTATAGTGCATACGTTATCTCCCATAGTATTGAAATCGTGTAAAGGCTACGGTTGGATTGTTTGTGGCGCGATAGGTTGTGTGGTTAGCGTTGTTAACGGACAGCTTGGTTATGGATTCCTTCACCCGTACTATCTTTTCAATTTCTTCCCTGCCATGTTTTTTTATGGCTTGGGAGTATGTATGCGTGAACGGCAGTTTAGCAACAAGTATTTTGCAGCTTCCTTGGTTGTTTACATCATGTCTTTTATCGTTTCCTCTCGTGTAGATTTTAGGACTAACACATTGGTTTCAGGTAATCTTCCGCTATGGTATATATATGCTCTTGCCGGTATATTATTATTTAATTATGTGTTCCATAAAATGAATCGTAATCTAAGTTTTTTATCTTCTGTTGGTCGTGACTCAATGTATTGGTTCCTACTTCATTGGCCAGTTTTAATGATAGTACAAAAGATGTCTGTTAGGTATTTTTCACTATCGGGGGGGGTATTATTAATAATTGTATTCATACTAGTGAACATTATACTACTCATGTTGCGTCCACTGTTCAAATATACAGCGTTAAACAAGTTTATTTAAAGATTTATTGAAATATAAAAACATAAAAATCATAGATTTTCAACGTGTTTATAAATCAGTCAGAAATTGAAATAAATAAAATAAATCATTATGGATAAGAAAATGAAAATAGCCGTGGCTGGAACTGGTTACGTAGGACTTAGTATAGCAACGCTTCTTAGTCAACACCATCAGGTGACAGCGGTAGACGTGATACCTGAAAAGGTGGACTTAATAAACCAACGTAAGTCACCTATTCAAGATAATTACATCGAAAAATACCTGGCGGAAAAAGACTTGAACCTCACCGCAACCTTGGACGGGGCGAAGGCATACAGCGATGCAGACTTTGTCGTAATAGCCGCTCCCACCAATTATGACCCGGTAAAGAACTATTTCGATACTAGCCATGTGGAGGAAGTGATTGAATTGGTTATGAGTGTCAATCCACACGCCATCATGGTGATTAAGAGCACCATCCCCGTAGGCTACACGGAAAGCATCCGCAAGAAAATGCAGTGCGACAACATCATCTTCTCGCCTGAGTTCCTGCGCGAAAGCAAGGCACTGTATGACAACCTTTACCCCAGCCGTATCATCGTAGGCAGACCGGAAGGCGATGCCCGTTTGGATGAGGCCGCCCACACTTTTGCATCCTTGTTACAGGAAGGGGCCATCAAAGAAAACATCGACACCTTATTTATGGGTTTGACCGAGGCCGAAGCAGTGAAACTTTTTGCCAACACCTATCTTGCCCTGCGTGTCTCCTACTTCAATGAACTGGATACGTATGCCGAAATGAAGGGTCTGGACACAAAAGCCATCATCAATGGTGTCTGCCTCGATCCACGTATTGGCACGCATTATAATAACCCCAGCTTCGGCTATGGTGGCTATTGTCTGCCTAAAGACACAAAACAGTTGCTGGCCAACTATGCCGATGTGCCCGAAAAACTGATACAAGCTATTGTGGAAAGCAACCGAACAAGGAAGGACTTTATTGCAGACCGGGTACTTCACAAAGCCGGTTACTATGACTATTACAACCGTGGCGATTTCAATCCGTTGGAAGAAAAGAAGTGCGTCATCGGCGTTTACCGCCTCACCATGAAGTCGAACAGCGATAACTTCCGCCAGTCCTCCATCCAAGGCGTGATGAAGCGGGTAAAAGCCAAAGGTGCGGAAGTGATTATTTACGAACCCACGCTTGAAGACGGCAGCACATTCTTCGGCAGCAAGGTGGTGAACAATCTTGATACGTTCAAGCAACAAAGCCACGCGATCATTGCCAACCGTTACGATTCTTGCTTAGATGACGTAAAAGACAAGATTTATACAAGAGATATATTCAGGAGGGATTAGTTTGTATGGAAGCAAGAACGGTTAATAAACAGCGTGAGAGTTCCTTTGAACTTATGCGTTTGGTGTCGATGTTTTTAATAGTGCTTTATCATCTTTTCTTGTTCTTCCTTTATCCACTTTACGGAAATGACTTTTATAAAGCAATCCAGATGCCTTTGCACATTGGAGTTCTGTTGTTTGTGTTAATCAGTGGATATTTTGGGATAAAAGCAACTCCAAAAGGGTTGCTAAAACTTATAGGGATGATGGCCGTATATTATCTCCCCATCCAGTTTGTTTACATTTATTTGCATTCGGAGGGGGGTAATTTAAAAGAAATATTAAAGACTATACTTTTCGTTTCACATACTCCATATTGGTTTATGCGGACTTATATTTGCCTTTTCATTTTCGCCCCGATAATCAATCTGTACCTTAACGTTGTCACTGACAAGAAAAGAATCCTGCTCTTGGCTTCGTTGTTTTTCATCAGCACTTATCTTGGCACATCGCATGGAGACCCGTCATTGCAAGACGGTAAAAACCTTGCAAATTTCATCTTCTTATACGTGATAGGCAACACTTTGAACAGATACAAATCCTATTGGGAAAGATTTAGATACTCACGTCTCATTCCAGCCTTTATAGTGATAAATTTTGCTTTGGTAGTTTCATACTTATCGGTCGGTTCAAGTTCAATCATGGGCAAGGCTATATGGATACTAAGCTATCCTTATTGCAGTCCGATACTTTTGGTAAATGCGTTGTTGATGTTCCTCATTATTGGAAAGATACACATGCAGTCCACAAAAATAAACTATCTTGCGTCATCAACATTAGCCATATACCTCATTCATTCACAACCTGTGATTCTTAATGTAATAGGCAAAGCCGTTCCTGTATTAAGGGATTGGTCATTCGACAATGTTTCGTTTTTGCTTTTGATTATCTGTTATACCTTTGTGATAATGCTTATAAGCATCTTCATTGACAAGGCACTGCAACCAATCTGGAATTATGTAATTAGGCTTGGCAATATAGCCAATACGCATTTTTACAGGTTTATAGGTCAACAATGACAACTTCCAGCAATAAGCGCATAGCCAAGAACACCCTCTTGCTTTACTTCCGTATGTTGCTTACCATCGTGGTTGGGTTATATACCAGCCGTGTGGTACTCAACACCTTGGGAGTGAGTGATTACGGAGTTTACAATGTTGTAGGTGGCATTGTTGCCATGCTTTCTTTCCTTAACTCTGCGCTTACGGCAGCGTCACAGCGGTTTATCGCTTTTGAGTTGGGACGTGGCGACATAAGCAAACTAAAGAAAATTTTCTGTACTTCCGTTACTATTCATGCAACGTTGGCGGTTATAATTTTCGTCATTGCAGAAACAGTTGGTCTTTGGTTCATTAATACCCATCTCAACATTGATGCCAACAGAATGGTTGCCGCAAACTGGGTGTATCAATTCTCTATCTTCACGTTTATGCTGACTATTTTAAGCGTACCATACAATTCGTGCATCGTTGCGCATGAACACATGAACGCTTTTGCGTATATCAGCATATTGGAGGTTACGTTAAAGCTACTCATTGTTTATTTGCTGCTCGTTGCCAATTACGACAAGTTGATAACATACGGCGTCTTGGTGTTTGCCGTAGCCTTGGTGGTGCGGTTGACGTATGGCGTTTACTGCAAGCGGCATTTTGAAGAATGCACTTATCATTTCAATTTTGATAAGCAACTTTTCAAGGAAATGTTTTCGTTTGCGGGCTGGAGCGTTGTCGGTAATCTTGGCTTTTCTTTTAAAGATCAAGCGGCAAATGTCATTTTGAACTTGTTTTTCGGAACTGTGGTAAATGCAGCGCGAGGTGTTGCGTTGCAGGTAAACGGAATTATTGCAGGATTCTCTACAAATTTCATGATGGCACTTAATCCTCAAATAACAAAACAATATGCTTCGGGTGACATTGAAAGTAGTATGAAATTAGTGTATGCAGGAAGTAGATTCTCATTCTTTTTACTTGCTTTTATTGCCATACCTGTTATGATAAACCTTGATTATTTATTAAAGTTATGGTTGGGTACCGTTCCTGAATACACGTCCGATTTTTTATTCTTGGCATTAGTTGCGGCCTTGATTAATTCTATGTCACATCCATTGGTTACGGCTTTACAGGCAACAGGTAAAATAAAGGTTTTTCAAATTTCAATATGCATCGTGATGCTGTGTGAGTTGCCATTGGCATACATTATTCTGCACTTTGGCGGTAAGCCTTATATGGCAATGTATCCAACAGTTCTCGTTGTTTTTGTCGGTTTGTTCACAAGATTTATTGTTTTGAAACGACAAGTGCCAGCTTATAAATTACGTTACTTCGCTTTTTTCATTGTAGGAAAGAACATATTGCTTGGGACGTTTTGCTTTATTGCAGCATACTATGTGCATAAGGCTTTACCTGTAAACTTTGGAACATTCATTTTAACTTCAGTCATTGCGTGTGTGATTGTTGCTTTAGTGGTGTATGCTTTTGGAATAACGCATAATGAGAGGATGAATCTCAATGAGAAGTTCAAAATCAAACACTTGAAAACAAATAGAATACGGTAATCATTTTGTTTTTATTCATATAGCTTTCAATTTAAATCTTATTGATACGATAAAATTATGAGGAAAAATGTAATATATGTACTTCACGAATATGGTGCAAACTCACACTATAACGCATTAGTTGTATTAGCAAAGCAGAAGGATTATGAAGTTAAATTCTATGAATTTTCTTTATACACCCTTCTTAAGCAAACATTAAAAGGAAAATACAAAATTAGCAAGTGGATAGCAAACATCTTTTTCTTATTGAGAATTTCATTTATAAAACCTACTAAAATAGTAATCGGCATTGCTCCCTTTAATCCTATGTTAAAAGTTATGATGTTTTTGTTAAAAAAACACGAAGTGTATTACCACACATCTTATACTCATTGGGATGGTAAAATGTCAGCATATCCTGTGCAATCAGAAAAGAACTTAAAACGATGGAAATATTTTACAACCAATTATGTTAAACATATTTTCGCCGTATCGCAAAAAACGAAAAATGAAATAGTATCAAATGAATATGCTACACCTGACAAAATTTCCATAGTAAATCATTCCTTCAATATTCCTATTTGTGCTTCTTACAATCACCTTAAAGACAACACATTCATATTCGTGGGACGTTTAGAAGAAATTAAAGGCATAGACGAAATATTGACAATATTTTCAAAGAAGCCTTATGCAAATTTGATTATAGTTGGCAGTGGCAGCAAAGAGGATATAGTAAAAGAATATGTTAAAACGTATAAGAATATAACTTATAAAGGTTATGTAAAAGGGTTGAAGAATCTCATTCCTTTATATAGTAACGCATCTTTTCTGATAATGAATTCACATAAGACAAATTCATGGGAAGAACTTTTCGGTATTGCAATAATTGAAGGTATGGCCTGTGGTTGTGTACCAATAGCAACAGATCATCCTGGTCCTAAAGAAATAGTAACATCAGATATTAATGGAATAATCTGTAAAGAAGGAGAAATCGAAAGAGGTATAGAAAAAGCTATAGCCATGTCTAATGGCAATTATCAGAAAATGAGAATATTATCCATTCAATGCGGACAAAATTATTCAAGTGAAAACATGGCTCAAAAATGGCAAAATATATTCACATAAACACATCTAATAAATAGAGATATTCCTAATGTTTTTATATTCATTTGTTGCTGCAAGGGTATTCAATCCTGGAGTACCTCAAGAAATTCTTTGCCGAGATAGTCGCAGGTAACCGTTACTACGGAAAACTTATACCATCAACCATCGGCATAAGTGATAACAAGTTATAAATATCAACCTAATTTTAATCCTATTTTCGGCATACAGACCGAAAAAACATGTGTACGTCAGAATTTGGATTACCATCAAACTAAACTCTTAATAAAATAAATAGCTATGATTGAGTTTCGTTACATCTTATTTCATTTATTACTTGCTATAATTCTCTTATATTATGGAAAACAGATTTCACATAAATCTATAAATTCCTATTGGAAACTTTCATTTATACCTATATTAGCATTTACAATTGAAGAAGGATTAAGATGGGGAAGAAATATTGATTGGTGCATTTATTATAATGTATACAATGATTATTTGCATGGTTTCTCTTCAAATCATGAAGTTTTATTTCAAGCTATTTGGAGATTGTATGCTTTTTTAAATTTTCCATATCCAATAGTTATTGCTTCATGCTCTTGTTTTCTTATTTTCGCAATATTTTATTTTACTAAAACATATAAATCTGTTACCTACATCTTAATCCCTTTTATTGTTTTCAATTGTGCAGGAACAGCAACAAATCTTATTAGATGGTATATGGGATTTTCTTTTCTTTTAATTGCTATAAGATTATATCAAGAAGAGAAAAGAACGTTGGCTATTTTATTAACTATTTGTAGTGCTTGTACTCATATTGGTATAATCATTGCTGTGCCGATTTTTTATGCATTACTTACCTATAATAAAGTTTTGCTCAAGCCTTTTGCAGCAATAGTTATTTCCATCCTTTTATCTGTCTTGTTTGACCCTGCCATCATGGGAAAATTCAGTTTTGTATTTGATTTTTTTAAAGGATTTGATCGATTTGATACTTATGCTAACGACGCAACGGGGTGGTTAACTGGAGAAGGGCAAAATTCTACCAGTGAAAGGCGTTCTACAATCTCATTATTAATAGCGAATGTTCCATTATGGGCTTATATACTTGTTGGATATAAAGTAAGCCTCAATTTAAATTTAGCCAAAGTGTATAATCTGATGTTAGTAGGAATATATTTAAAAAATACAGCAAGCGGATTAGAATTAATGGGAAGGTATTCTTATCTGTTTGAGCCATTTATTTGTGTGATAGCATCTTATAGCATTCTATATTTGATAAAACAAAGAAGAACATTTACAAACACTATATTGCTCTTAGTTTCAATAACTTACATATTGCGTAAGTTGTATGTATTTTGCGCTCCTATGGTGCATGACGATTTTATGCATTATGTTTGGGATGAACAACTAAACCCTTATTCTCTTATTAATCTATATCATTCTTTTTAATTTTATTGCGACAATTTGCCCATGGATGTTTCTGTCATTATTGTAAACTATAATACCAAACAATTAACAAAAGATTGTATCAATTCAATTATCGAAAAAACTACAGGGGTAACATATGAAATAATACTCATAGACAATGCCTCTACAGACGGAAGCGTGGAATTGTTCAGTCAAAATACCAATATTCGCTTTTTACCTCAGTCTCAAAACTTAGGATTTGGGAAAGCAAACAATGTAGGCATACAGGCAGCTAAAGGGAAATATGTATTTTTTTTAAATTCGGACACCTATTTATGCAACAATGCCCTTAAATTGTTTTTTGATTTTTATGAGAATTGTGACAAAAATATCGGAGCAATCGGCTGCTTACTTAAAGACAAAAACTTAAAGCGTACACACTCTTTTGCAGATTTTCCAAGAATAGGACAGGTCTTGCTTGCTAGATTTATTAATCCTTTATACAAACTTTTCGGAAATACTTATAACACATTAGATAATGATTCCCTAATCAAGGATACTCCGTTTAAAGTAGATTACGTAACCGGTGCTGATATATTTATCCGGAAATCCCTGTTAGATGAATATGGAGCCTTTGATCCAGAATTCTTTATGTATTTTGAAGAGACGGAGATGCAGCATAGATTAACAAAAGCAGGGTATCCAAGCTATATTCTTCCGACTCCAGAAATTGTCCATTTGGAGGGAGGCAGTATAAAGAAAACCAATAAGCGAAACATACGTAAAATGATGATGGTACAAAGAAGCCAGTTCCTTTATTTCAAAAAAACAGCATCTCGTTTTTCCTATATTCTATTCCGAATTATGTTTTTTTTCATGCGCATTCCGTTCATTTTATTTGCTTCGCTAACAAAGCAAGAGAAAAAAGAATATTTGCGTTTGCTCATTTCTTAAATATAAAAAATCAACTATGACCCTCAACGAATACATCAATCTATTAAATGCCAATGAGGAATTAAGAACTCATCTATTAGACAATCAAGTGACAGACGCTGATATACAACAATATGTAACCGAACACTCAAACGTCATGCTAGGATACGATTTGCCATTGAACTTACCTTTTTACCGTGCCCGTTACGATAGTGATAATTGGACGGATAAAGAAGACTGCTCGCAATACGGTTATATACAAGATGCAGAAAGTGTCAGGATGTTCCGTTATAATCAAGACAGAGAACAAGTACTATATACTTCTACAAATCCTTTTATTGCTTTTAAGGAAATAGAGGATGGAAGAGATAATAATGTTTACATCAGCAAATGGGGAAAAGCTCATAATGAAGATTGTTTTTCTGTTTGCACAGCTATTTGTAGTGAAGGTATTGCTGCTGATTCTACCGCAGGAAAGTACTTGAATATCATGCGCAAAAATTTGTGTCCTGACACATTCAGACAAGCGGAAGAAATGGGAAATGTATTGGAAGCGGACAGCATAGACGGATATGAAGGACTGAATTACCGTTTTTCTTCTGCCATTGCTTCCCGATTATTCCAAGGGTGTGAAGCCTTGCTGACGGTCAGCAAAAAATCGGATGGCAAGGAATTGAATATTACTTTTAAGCGGGAAGCGGTTGATACAAAATTGAAAATAAGAGCAGTCTATGAGATAGACGCTCCATCCCGTCATAACGGCTATATCCTACATATCAACAGGATAGGCATTCCGCAAGACAACCAGATAGAATGGCATGAGTGGAGGATAAACATGGATTCTTTTAGATTGCCATCCAATCATCAAGACCAAGATTTAGCGGCAATCAGACAAATAATAGAAAGGCATGACGAACGGAGATACCAATTCAGACTTTTTCCTAACTATAATAAAAATCTTGACGATTTTCATGTGGGAATAATCGTTGACAACGAAAATGGAGATAGAATTTATGTAGAATATAAGATAGATTTAGTATGAAGATAGCGATAATAAAATCCACGGACTCCATTGTAGCAACAGGAGGCGTTAAGGTTCAAGGATTAATGTGGGCTAAAGGTTTAAGAGAAATAGGACATAGCGTTGATTTAATAAACTTTTGGGAATCATATGATTGGACTGTTTATGATGTAATCATTGTTCTTGAATTTGGTGGCATGTTTAGAGTTATCATGAAAACGTTAAGTTTGCATAATAATAATATAGTTGTTGCACCTATTATAGATCCTTATACCTCAAAAGCTATATTTAAATTTTTTGTAAAATATTGGGGATTTCAAAAACATCTTGGCTTGTCTTCGCGTTTTCATGATTTATATTTAGGTAGTAAATATGCCAAGTTATTTCTAACAAGGTCTATTCAAGAAACAGAATATTTATCATATTCGTGTGGCATACAAGCAAATCGCATAAGGCTAGTTCCCCTATCATTGCGCTTTGATCCATTAAAAGAAATGCCTTCTAAAGAAAAATTCTGTTTCCATGCAAGTAGACTCGCCAGTCCAAATAAGAATGTAGAACGTCTGATAAAAGCGGCAATTAAGTATCATTTTAATTTGGTTTTAGCGGGTTACACAACAAGTTCTGATAGAGAATGGCTGTATAATCTCATTAAATCACATGATAATATCCAATATTTAGGAATAATATCAGATAGTGAACTTTGTAATTATTATAAACGTGCAAAAGTTTTTGCTTTGCCTAGTCTTATTGAAGGAGTAGGTATGGTTGCTTTAGAGGCTGCTGCTTATGGATGTGAAATTGTATTAACTAATGTAGGAGCACCTAAAGAATATTTCCAAGAACATGCAGAATTAGTAAATCCTAAATCTATAGATGAAATAGGGAAAGCTATTATTAGATGCTTGGAAAAAGAAATACATCAACCTGATTTACTTCGATTTATAGAAAATAATTATACAATTCAAGCATGTTCCAAAAAGTTGGAAGCGGCTATAAGTACCATCAATACAATATGAGCAATATACAAAGAAAAATAAAATTTATATTTGAAGATTATAAAAATAAACGTTTTTTCTTCTCTTCAACAAAGGCTTTGCTCTTTGCCTTATCACCTTATATAAATTATGGAAATTCAAAAAAGCATCATGAAATTTTATTATATCTGAAATCAAATCTAAGTGAAGTTATAAATCAATTTCATGAGAAAAGGAATATCCGTATGTCAAATATTCAAGATGATTCCACTATTTGGGTGCTATGGTTTCAAGGAGAAAACAATATGCCTCCCATAGTAAGAGCTTGCGTGAAATCTATAAAAGATCATGCGGGACAGCACAAGGTGATTCTACTTTCGCGTGAAAACATACACACCTATATTGATATCCCCAGCTATATTTATGAGAAGATTGAAAAAAAGTATATCACATTAACACACTTTTCTGATATCGTTAGGATGGGTATTCTAAGTAAATGGGGGGGATGGTGGATGGATGCCACCGTTTTCTGCACATCAACAATAATGTCATATGATACTCCTTTTTATAGCGTGAAACAAACGAAAACATATTCTCGGTATGTTAAAAGCGGAAACAAATGGACCGCATATTTACTTGCTGTGGGCTTAAATAATTACGTTACAGATTTTATATATAAACTCTTCTTGGAATACTGGAAAAAATATGATTCCATGATTGATTATTATCTGGTAGATTACGCTATAGCAATAGCTTATGATTATTTCCCGTATTTTCGAAAGGCAATAGACAACAACCCTATTGATAACGACTTGGTGTATCAAATGGAGGAAAACATCAATCAACCATATTCCACAGAATTGTGGCATAATCTGCTCGGTCAACGGTTCAATAAATTATCTTGGAAGCATCCTTTCTCAACAGAAGACACGATTGGAGAGGCAATCATAAACACTGGCAAGTAAACATGGAAAGGTTTTTCGTTTCTATCGGAACTTCCCTGTATAGCAAGTAGGGATATTTGTCCAGTTGTATGGGCGGGACATCATGGTCACGGAACAAATTTTTCTTTGGAAAAACAGAAATAATCTTTCTCTGGAAGGATGAAACTCCTCTGTCAATTTAAATTTCAAGTCACGATATGAATTCAAGCAAACCCTTAATCTCAGTAATTGTCCCCGTGTATAACGTGGAGAAATACCTGCCCAAGTGCGTAGACAGTATCTTGGGGCAGACCTATGCCAACCTGGAAATCATCTTGGTGAATGACGGCTCGCCTGATAATTGCGGGATGATTTGTGACGAATATGCACAAAAGGACAGCCGTATCAGGGTGATTCATAAAAAGAACGGAGGGTTGTCAGATGCACGCAATGCAGCAATAGATGTAGCTACAGGAGATTATATTACATTTGTGGATAGTGATGATTGTGTCAGTTCGGATTATGTAGAGACGCTTTATCGTTTAGTGGAGAAATATCAGTGTAAAGTAGGGGTAGCCTGGCTGAGGACTTTCCATGAAGGTCATGAACCGGAAACAAGCCAGCCTACGTATTTGGAAAAGGTGTTTGATAGAATGGAAGGCATCGAAAGGATGTTTTATCAAGAGCTTTTCGATACTGCTGCATGGTGTAAGATATACCACCGCTCCCTTTTTGATACTGGCATACGGTATCCGTTCGGATTGATTTATGAGGATTTACCGACTACTTACCTGCTGTTTCTGCAATCGGATAAAATAGCGTTCTGCAACCGGATTGTCTATAATTATCTTCTTCGGACAAGCAGCATAGAAGGACAACCTTTTAAGGCAAACAAATTAGAGAGTGCCCTGAAGATTTTGGAAATGATACAAGGTCATATTCGTGAATTGAAGCCGATAGAAAAAGCGGTGCGTTGCCGTTTGTTAAGTTTCTGCTTGCATATTCTGTTGGAAATGCCTGCAGGATATCCGGATAAGCGCAAGCAAGTTCTTATCGATTATGTGAAAAGAAACAGATGGAAAGTATTGGCAGACACAAGGGCAAGGAAGAAAGCGCGCATAGGTGCATTGATTTCTTACTTAGGGCTGAATACGGCTCGAAGGATATTAAATCAAGTAAAAGAACGGAATAAATAAATGAACGATGATTGTATTAAAACTATATTATCATTTGCTTTGTTTGGTCAAAACTTTGTTTTACAAATTAATCTACAGCAAGTCTTTTATAATGCCTCTCAATAGCACATATCGTGCTGGTTTTCATATTGTTATAGGACAATTGGGGGGTAAAAATCGGGGAACATTGTTTCTTTAATAACTATTGCACCCTTGCTTCGCGTGCCAGTATAACCATAGGTGACGGCACACTGTTCGGCGAGAACGTGAAGGTGTACGACCATAACCATTGCTATAAAGATGCAAACATTCCCATCAAAGACCAAGGCTATACATCCGCTCCCATAACGATAGGTAAACATTGCTGGATAGGCAGCAATGTGGTTATCTTGAAAGGGGTGACTATCGGCGACAATTGCGTGATAGGGGCAGGGTGTGTGATATACAAAGACGTGCCGGACAATTCGGTTGTGGTGAATCATCAGAATCAAGTGATTCAACGATACGGGGATTAAGATTAATCATTGCCGAGATTAATCATTGGGAAGAAAATATGAGAATCTTTCCAATCTTCTTGCCATTCTCGAAATAAAACCGTTTCTTTGTAAAAGTAATACTAAATGGCATAAAGACATGAAACGACCGCAAATCATATCGCGAATTAAAGAAGCGTTGCATCGGAATGAACCGGGATTGCAAATTGTTTTGTTCGGCAGCGAAGCACGTGGAGACGCACGGGCAGACAGCGATATAGACTTATTGCTTTTAGTGGATAAAGAACCGGTTACATTAGCGGATAAAATGGCTTTAACCGCTCCTTTGTATGATATTGAATTGGAAACCGGAATTCAAATTAATCCGATAGTGGAATCGTTGCGTAAATGGGGAAAAAGATTTACTCCATTTTATGAAAATGTCATCAAAGAAGGGATATTGTTATGACTCCAGAACAGCGGTTTGACATAGTGGTATACAGAATGAAATCTGCTGAAGATTTACTTGTTGAAATCAAAGACCATATAGGTCATGGATATTACAATACAGCCATGAACCGGATGTATTATGCGTGTTTTTACGCTGTCAGCGCTTTGCTTTTGCATTCAGAAATAGATGGCGTAAAAACTCATGAAGGGGTCAGGCAAATGTTTGGCAAGCATTTTATCTTGACTGGAATCATACCCAAAGAATGGGGGCATTTTTATACTATCATTTTCAACAATCGTTCGGCTGCTGATTACGAAGATTTTAAGAACTATGAATTAAATGACGTGGAAGAAATGTATCCGAAAGTCTGTTCTTTCATAAACCTGATTCATAAACAGATATTTCAAGCCTAATGACATTCGCTATACTGGAAAACTTCCCTTATGAATTTTTAGCACAATCTTTGCCATTCTCGAAATAAAACCGTTACTTTGTACTAAGTAACTAAAATTGGACAAATATGGCAGAGATAATTGTAACGGTCAGCGACAATTCATTGCTCCCTATGTTGGAAAAGGCGATTGGTCTTTTAAAGGGGGTAACTAAAGTATCCGTACGGAAAGAGAATGCTAAAACGAAAGATTCTTCTACGAATGAATTGCCCGAAGACATTCGCAGTTTAATCGGTATCGCTTCGGGTATCGATTCGCAAGAGATAGAATCGGACGAAAGATTATCGTATCTGTTAAATAAGTAAGATGAGAATCTTTATTGATACGAATGTGTTGATTGACCTTCTATGCGAGCGTGAAGGTTACGAACAGGCAGGGCATATTTTGGCTTTAAGCGATAATCCTCAATGTGCCCTTTACACGTCTGTCCTCTCAATAGCAAACTTGGCATACATCTTGCGGAAAACATTGAAAGGCAAAGCATTGTATCAAGCATTGAACAAACTATCCAATCGCTTGAACATTTCTCCGATGACGCAAGAATCCTTTGAAAGAGCTTTATTGTTAGAAGCTTCCGACTTTGAAGATGCGTTACAATATTACAGTGCCTTGCAGGCTGATTGTGAAGTAATTGTCACTCGCAATAAGAATGACTTCAAATTCAGCGAGATTACAGTATCTTCTCCCGATGAATTCTTAGTGCAATTCTTGCCATTCTCGAAATAAAACCTTCAAAAACATTTTTAATACACCTATATCCGTAAGCCTCCGAAGCTATGTCCGCAGGCCTACGGACTTAGCTTCATGCCCTGCCGCATCTAAAATACATTTCGAAATATCCAGTTCTTTAGTTTTGAGTTTCAAATCCATAAATGTCTTTCCATGCTTCAACTTAAAAACTAAAGAACTCACAAACTAATAAACTCTTTATTTTTTATGGACCAACGAATTACTGTCCTGCACATCGCCGAATGTGCGGGAGGGGTGGAACGTTATCTGCAGATGCTGTTGCCACGTCTGGAGGCAAAGGGATTTTGCCAGTTCTTCATCTGTTCCTACAATTACGACAAGCGTAACTATCAAGGCATGGTGGACGGAGTAGAGCAAATGGACTTACAGCAGACGTTCTCGCCTTTGCAAGTTATCCGGAAGATTCTTTCCATCCGGAAGTATATAAAAGGTATCTGTCCGGATATCGTATATTGCCATAGCAGTTTTGCGGGCGGATTGGGACGGCTGGCTGCATGGGGATTACCCTGTAAGATTGTCTATAACCCTCACGGATGGGCTTTTAATATCAGGTAGGCTTATGAAATTGAAAAGCATCGTGTATTTGCTGATGGAAAAGTGCCTTTCGCCGTTGACGGACAAAATCGTCTGTATATCGGAAGCGGAAAAGGAATCGGCGGAAAGAAACCACATCGCCAGAAGGGATAAATTAGAACTGATACCCAACGGCATAGATATTTCTGCGGTCAGAAATGCAATACCTAAACAAAGAAGTGAGTTGGGTATACCGGATGAGGCTTTTGTGGTAGGCATGATAGGCAGATTGTCCCCTCAAAAGGCACCGGATACATTCATCCGTGCAGCCAAACTTATCCACGAATCAATTCCAAACTCGGTTTTTATCATCGTAGGTGACGGTGAAGAACGGGAATCCGTAGAAAGCTTTGCGGAAGAAAACGATTTGAAGCTGTATGTGACAGGGTGGACGGATGCGCCTTATTCTTATCTGAAAGTTTTCGATGTGGCATTGTTGTTGTCCCGTTGGGAAGGCTTCGGACTTGCCATTGTAGAATATATGGCGGTCGAGAAAAATGTGGTGGCATCAAGGACCGATGCGATACCGACTTTGATTGAAGACGGAACGGACGGGCTATTGGTGGAGGTGGACAATCCGGAAGACGTAAAAGACAAAGTACTTTGGTTATATAATCATCCAGAAGAAGCAAAAATCATGAAAGAAAAAGCATTGGATAAAGTAATCCGGAATTATGACATCAGCCGTGTGGTAGAGCAACACGCGAACTTGTTTGTTAATATTTGTAAACAGGGGGGGGGTAAAATGTAGGCTTGTATTTTCAGTTTGTGATGCCTTCCAAAATGATGAAAGGAGGGCGGCATGAAGATACTTCATATTGCCGAACCGTTTGCTACAGGCGTGTTGAGTTTCCTTATGGATATCACTAAACGGCAAGCAGACGACCATGAGGTCTACATTGCGTATGGCATACGCCCATTAACCCCCTCAAATGTAGAGACCCTGTTCGATAAGCGTATCCATCTGATTAAGGTTGATAGTTTCAAAGGGGCATTGGGCACAGTCGTTAACCCGAAAGCATATCTGGATGTGTATAGGCTTTATAATCAAATCAAGCCGGACATTGTACATCTGCACTCTTCCGCTTCGGGATTCGTCGGGCGTTGGGCAATACCTTGCAGGAAAACGAAAGTGTTCTATACTCCTCATGGATTCTCATTCCTGATGCAGGACGGTTCCGCATTAAAACGGAAAACGTTTTGGTTATTGGAATATCTTTCTGCTAAACGGAAATCGAAAATTATTGCATGTAGTGAAGGGGAATATAAAGAAGCATTAAAACTTTCTAAGAACAGTACCTATGTGAATAATGGTATTAATCTGAAAGAGCTTATTCCTTTACTCGCAAGCTCTTCCTTAAACTTCCATACTCCCATAACCGTCTGTACAAGCGGAAGAATCCTGTATCAGAAAAACCCGCCTTTATTCAATCAAATCGCACAGTTGCTTCCTGAAATCCGTTTTGTATGGATAGGGGAAGGGGAACTGAAACCGGAACTAACTTCGCCCAATATCGAAGTGACCGGATGGATTACACGTGAAAAGGCATTGGAAACACTCTGCTCTTCTGACTTTTTCATTTTACCTTCCTTATGGGAGGGGCTGCCTATCTCGTTGCTGGAAGCTATGTTTTTGAAAAAGAGATGTCTGGTAAGCAATGTAATAGGAAACCGTGATGTCATCCGGTCGGGAAAAAACGGCTTTATCTGTAACAAGCCGGAAGAATACGCAACTATTATCAGACGTATAATAAAAGGAGAAATAAATGGAACAAACATTGCGGAACAAGCCTCGAAAGATGTAGAAAACAACTATAATGCCGCGACTATGGCAAATAAGTATTCGGAAATTTATTGTCAACCTATTCTATAAGCATCTATTAATATGAACTATTTTATCACTGGAGGTACTGGATTTATCGGTACACATCTTACTAATCTCTTAAAAGAAGTACATCCCGAAGCGAATATTTATAATTTGGATATTGTAGAACCCGGCACTCCGCTTCCTGCAGTAAAAGGGCATTACCACTCTCCATTAAAAAAAGGCAAGACATTACAATCTACCTTTATTTATTGCGATGTAAGAAAGCCTATCGAACTGGACGTGCCTGTATCGAGTGAAGACATCATCTTCAACTTTGCCGCAGTGCACCGCACGCCGGGACATCCTGACCATGAGTATTTCGAAACAAATATCCGAGGGGCTGAGAATGTGTGTGCGTTTGCAGAAAAACATGGCATCAAGAAGATAGTTTTCACTAGTTCCATCGCTCCATACGGGGCTGCGGAAGCATTGAAGGAAGAAACTACTTTGCCTACTCCAAATACTCCATACGGCATCTCGAAGCTGGTTGCCGAGAAAATCCATCAAGTATGGCAGGCCCGTAATGAGCAAGAACGTCAATTGACCATTGTCCGTCCGGGTGTAGTGTTCGGTAAGGGAGAGAACGGAAACTTTACCCGGCTGTATTGGGGGATTCGTAAGCATACATTCGCTTATCCGGGGCGGAAAGATACCATTAAGGCGTGTATTTATGTGAAAGAACTTGTAAGGTTTATGCTGTACCGCTTGGAACATCATGAACAGGGGGTAGAATTATACAACTGTTGCTATGAACCGGCTTATACGATAGAACACATTGTGCAGGCTATGAAAAAGGTGACAGGGCTGAATCAATATGTTCCTTACATTCCGAATGCCCTGATTATGCCAGCCGCTTATATAGCGCAATGTTTAGGCAGTCCGATGGGTATCTGTCCGGCTCGTGTAAAGAAGCTCCAGATATCTACAAACATTTGCGGAAAGAAGCTCGCCGCTTCGGGTTATCCTTTCCATTATACCTTTGAAGAAGCCATTGCTGACTGGTTTGAAAACAATGATCGGCAATGCTTGGAATAACTATAATTCGCTTAAAATTTAAACTTAATATGTTCAAAGAATGAAAGGAATCGTATAGGCCGGTGGCAGCGGTACACGTCTGTATCCTATCACCAAGGGAGTGAGCAAACAGCTGCTTCCCATTTTCGACAAACCGATGATTTACTACCCCATTTCGGTATTGATGTTGGCGGGTATCCGGGAAATCCTGATTATTTCCACGCCTTACGACCTGCCGGGATTCAAACGGCTGTTGGGCGACGGAAGCAATTTCGGCGTACGCTTTGAATATGCCGAACAGCCTTCACCCGACGGACTGGCACAGGCTTTCCTTATCGGAGAGGAGTTTATCGGTGATGACTGTGCCTGCTTAGTATTGGGCGACAACATCTTCCACGGAAACGGATTCAGCACCATGCTGAAGGAAGCGGTACGCACGGCGGAAGAAGAAGGAAAAGCCACCGTATTCGGCTACTGGGTGAACGACCCGGAACGTTACGGCGTGGCGGAGTTCGACAAGAACGGGAACTGCCTGAGCATCGAGGAGAAACCGGAGCATCCGAAATCGAATTATGCGGTGACGGGACTGTATTTCTACCCGAATAAGGTGGTGGAGATAGCCAAGAACATCAAGCCTTCGGCACGTGGCGAACTGGAAATCACGACCGTGAACCAGTGTTTCCTGAACGACGGGGAATTGAAGGTGCAGACCTTAGGCCGTGGTTTCGCGTGGCTGGACACGGGTACGCACGATTCTCTGGCTGAGGCTTCCACCTACATCGAAGTGATAGAGAAACGCCAGGGTCTGAAAGTGGCCTGCCTGGAAGGTATCGCTTACCGCAAAGGGTGGATTACGGCAGACCAGCTGCGCGAAGAAGCCAGACCGATGCTGAAGAACCCTTACGGGCAGTATCTGCTGAAAGTGATAGACGAGGTGGAACGAACTGGGGAGGCAAACCTGGATTAAAAAGGAAAGTAAGAAGCATTATAGAGAAATTTAAAAGAAATGTACTTATGAAGAATATCATCATAACGGGCGGCGCGGGCTTTATCGGAAGCCACGTGGTGCGCCTGTTCGTAAACAAATATCCTGAATACCGTATCATCAACTTAGACAAGCTGACATATGCCGGCAACTTGGCTAATCTGAAAGACGTGGAAGACAAACCGAACTATACTTTCGTAAAAGCCGACATCTGCGACTATGAGACGGTGAAGTCGCTGATGGAGAAGTACAACGTTGACGGAATAATACACCTTGCGGCAGAGAGCCACGTTGACCGAAGCATAAAAGACCCGTTCACCTTCGCCCATACAAACGTAATAGGAACTTTGACGCTGCTCCAAGCCGCAAAGGAATATTGGGAGAGCCTACCCGAAGGATATGAGGGGAAACGCTTTTACCATATCTCTACGGATGAAGTTTACGGAGCATTAGAGCTGACCAATCCGGAGGGAATTGAATCTCCGTTCACTACAAAAGCAAGTTCGGAGCACCACCATGCCTATGGAACCGAGTTCTTTACCGAGGAAACGAAGTATAATCCGCATTCTCCTTATTCGGCTTCAAAGGCAAGTTCAGACCATTTTGTCCGTGCTTTCCACGACACCTACGGAATGCCGACCATCGTAACCAACTGTTCCAACAACTACGGACCTTACCAGTTCCCTGAAAAACTCATTCCATTGTTTATCAACAACATCCGCCACAGGAAGCCGCTGCCGGTCTATGGAAAAGGCGAGAACGTAAGGGATTGGCTGTATGTGGAGGACCATGCAAGGGCGATTGACCTCATCTTCCATAAAGGCAAGATAGCCGACACATACAACATCGGCGGCTTCAACGAGTGGAAGAACATCGACATAATCAAGGTTGTCATCAAGACCGTTGACCGTCTGCTCGGAAGGAAGGACGGCGAGGACATGGACTTGATAACCTACGTCACAGACCGCAAGGGTCACGATATGCGTTACGCCATTGACTCACGCAAACTGCAACGCGAACTTGGCTGGGAACCGAGCCTGCAGTTCGAGGAAGGTATCGAAAAGACTGTCCGCTGGTATCTGGATAATCAGGCATGGATGGACAACGTGACGAGCGGTGACTACCAGAAGTATTACGAGGAAATGTATAAGGAACGGTAAACGTCTTTTTTGCCAACTCAAGGGCAATGCCGTCCCTTTTGTCCCATATTATACTTAACGGCTGTTTTTGGCTATGGTAAACATAGCTGGCATACGATGTACCATGGAACGTTGTTGCCGGGAGCGCGAGGGTTATTTATAGGCAAAAGTTTACCGCATAGAGCGGCTTGTTTTCCATCCATCCTTGGTCCTTGTAAGGCAACATCGACAGGCGCATTCCTTTCAACTGGGGATGTTTGTCAATATAGGTACGTAGTGATTTCGAACGGACATTTACCTCTGCTTTCACTTCGATAGGGATGACCTTTTCATCCTTTTGGATGAGAAAGTCTATTTCTACTCGCGAGTCATTCGCACTGTAATAATAGGCAGGGATGCCCTTGGACACCATCTGGGTAAGCGCAAATAGCTCGGTGAATGCGCCTTTGTACTCACTGAAACAGCTTTCGCCGACCAGAATGGTCTCTGGGGGCGTGTCTACCATCGCGCCCATCAAGCCGACATCGAGGGTGAACAACTTGAAAGCGGAAAAGGCCTCGTAAAACTTCAGCGGAAGCGACGGTGTGGTGACGCGGTTGACACGGTAGACCAGCCCTGCGTCGATGAGCCACTGTATGGCCAGCTCAAACTCGGAAGCTCGGGCACCCTTCTTGATGGCACCATAGATAAATTTCTTGTTGTCCTTGGCCAGTTGTGAGGGAATGGTGTCCCACACCTGGTTGATGCGCGGCACTTGACTTGAAGGGGCATGCTTGGAGAAGTCGCGGCGGTAGCCGAACAATATTTGCTTTTGAAGGTTTCTCACCTCACTGATGTCATGACTCCTGGTGTACTCGCTTACCACCGCCGGCATACCACCCGTGAAGTAATATTGACGTAGACAATCGGTTAACTTGCCGGCAAAAGTGTCTATCACGTTAAAATCCCGTGTACGCAATATGTCTGCCAATTGTTTCTCACCAATGGCCATTAAGAACTCATCGAACGTCATGGGGAACATCTTGATCACGTCTACCTTACCCACAGGAAAGGAGGTGTCGCCATGCAACGATATGCCCAACAATGACCCTGCCACGGCGACATGATACTCGGGGGCGTTCTCGCAAAAATATTTCAAGGAGTTTAATGCCAAGGGATTTTCTTGTATCTCGTCGAGGATAATCAGCGTTTCGCCAGGCTTGATGCTGACATGGGTAACGGCAGACAAGGACAAGATGATGCGGCGGATGTCATAGTCCCGCGAAAATATCTTCGTAACCACATCGTTGTTGTCGCAGTTGACGTATGCAATGTTTTTGTATTGCGTCCTGCCAAATTCTTTCAAGATATATGTCTTTCCCACTTGCCGCGCACCATTGAGGATAAGTGGCTTACGGTTGGTTTTATTCTGCCAATCAATGAGTTGAGCTAATATATTACGTTCCATATCGCATTTATTTGCACGAATAACTGGCACAAAGTTACATTTTTTTGCATGAATAAACAAGTGTTCCCTACATTTTTCTGCACGAATAGGAACTGTGGTTGTGCTATCCGAAGGCAAGGAAGCTGGGCATGACCGCCACGCCTTGCCGGTTGAACCGTAAGGGATTCACAGACTTATTTGACACGCTCATCACTTCGGACAGCATCGCGGACTTTATCAGGCAGGGATGGTTGTCCGCTTTCGACTATGTGTCTATAAGGCCGGGCAGTTACGATCAAAGGCTCATAGACGGCCTGTCGAAACGTGGTGCCGACGGCGATTATCAGGTCAAGGAAATGGATGCTGTGCTGAACCGTAGACCGAGCATAGAAAGGCTATATGAAAGCGTGCTGCTGTATGCCGACGGAAAGAAAGGCATCGTGTATGCGATAAACATCAGCCACGCACGGAACATTGCTGAATATTACAAGGAACATGGGATGAATGCCGTCGCCATATCCAGATGGCAAGGCCGACACTCTCTCTTGCCAAATACCTGCAGCAAGTAGGACGCGGACTCAGGAAAGTGGATGGCAAGGAAACGTGTGTGCTGATTGACAACGTGGGGCTATACCACATATTCGGGTTGCCGACCGCTTATCGGGACTGGCAAGCGATGTTCGAAGGGCGTATGGCAGGAAAAGGTTATGCTAGCCATATTGGCATGGCAGTCCGTGACAGTTCTATATCCATTCCTACAGTCGCGGATAACGGGCTTGAACTTATAGTGTCGCACGACAACCTTATGACGTATCTTAACAAAGAATTGTCCCGTCCAAACAATACGGCTTGCCTGAAAGCTTGTAAGGACGTGGCGAGTGGACTGTACGGACTGAGGCGCGGAAATATGATTACCTGCAAACCGCAGTTTGTGAGGGTGTTTGATATTCAAGAAGACTTTGCCATCGTAAGGCTGGTGAACTTGAGCATGGCCGTGGTAGACGATAGGAAAAGTGAAGCACAGCCTTGCCGGTTACAAAAGCGTAAGGATTCAGGAAAACCATATTATCGCTGTTACGGACAAGAGGAACAATGAAATGTACATCGACCTATACAGCGGACACTTGTACACGAGGAAACCTAAAGTTGTTAGGTTGGGAGACGTGCAGCTGTTGGAGGTGGACGGCATCTACTACAGCCGCACACGGGAACTGTACAAAAGCAGGAGGAGTACAAGTGGGACAAACATCCTTACCTGCGGGCATTATGTGCGCATCGTAGATTATTTTTCACCTCCCCGATGCAGGCAGGTCAACGAGGACGATGCCACGTGGGGGTATGACTGCGTGTGCCTGCTTGCCGGAGACCACGACACATATTATCATTATTGCGGGATGTTGACTGGTGGAGACATCGTAATTGTCGACAATGCCGGGAAGTATTACCTTGTGGAGGATGCAAGCAAGGCTAAGCGATACATAGCCTGCGAGCATCCCCAAACAGCGGAAGAGGACTTCGATGGTGTCATTCAACGGCTGAAGTCCGAAGCCATGAAACGCTTGACGGAACGAAAGATGGAAGAGTGGCAAAACGATGAACGGAAGCACAGGGCGCGGCTTGACGAGCTGAAAGCCGCCGTGCCGTTCAGGTCTGGTCTGAAATGGGGATTGCAGTTGGACGGGCGTGTTGTCGTACCACCAATTTACAGAAACATCAAAAGCCCCGTGGGCTGTTATTGCGCCGTGGAGGGCAACCCCAACCAATGGGGCATCATCATGGTGGCTGGGAAAGTGGTGATAGAAACGCGCTACACGGATGTGGAGATAAACGAAAACGGAACGGCCCGGCTGACAATAATACCAGGGAAAATCAAGACGGTGAATCTGAGAAAACAATAAGGTCGCATAATGCTTGCTTGGCTGTGTAGCGGTCAGACAAGAGAAATAAAAAGCCTTTGCATTTCTGTTTCAAACAGGAGGCAAAGGCTTTTCTTGCAGTAGGACAGATAGGTTTCCGCCACATCCGAATATTTATTGCATGGACGTCTTTATGCCAAGCTCCCTGCAATGCTTACACAATAAATACAAATCCTTATTTCAATAGCGGAAGTTGCTCCAGCATGTTCTTGATGCGGATAGCCGTGCGGGGCATAGGTTCGGCTACGGTCAGCCCTACAATATCCTTTTCCTGCCCAATATCGTTTATCACACGCACCACTTCTGCGATTTTCATTCCATCCGGGACCACACCGACCGCCGCGATGATTTCCGCCGGGTCGAGTACATCCATATCAAAGTGTATGACAACTTTGGATGCTCCGCACGATTGTAACCATTGCCGGACCGCGTCACTGTTCTCGCGGACATCTTCCGGTGTCAGGTGCTTGATGCCATATTGTTTCTGCCTTGCTTTGATTTCGTCACGCTCCCAATCGCGCAATCCGACAAAAAGAATCTTGGAAGGGTCTATCTTCATCGGCAGTTCTGAAACAAGCTGTTTGTCGCCCAAGCCCATGCAGGCTGTTACCGCCATGGCATGATAGCCCGCATAGGCATCGCCGGGCAAGGTGATGTCCGGATGTGCGTCAATCCAGACCATTGCAAGGTTATCCTTGTATTTGTCCGCAAGATAGGTAAACGGAACAACGCTTGCCGAACATTCTCCGCCCAGTGTTACGATTTTATCGGGATGGGTTATCTTCAAAATATCCAAAGCCGCTCGGGTCTGCGCGATGAGTGCCTCTTTGTCCAAAACGCCATCGGTTACTTTACGCTCTATCTTGTCGGTTGCCACAGGAACCGTGTAGGTTTCTTGCCCGCTGTCCGGTGCAAGGAAATTCAGCAACTGCGCCCCAAGGTAATATCCCCTCGAAGCCTGCTCCGGGTCTTTCACTTCCGTTATCCAGTGGGCGATGTCGCCACCTTGCCACTGGGGATAGACCAACCGGATGGTTTTTGTACGTTGATTATCCATTGTTAATACATTATTTTGTGCCTTGCCGGAAAACAGCGTTCCGCATAGCAAGGCGGTTACTAATAACATTCTGTTCATATTCCCCTTTTTTGTGTGCGAAGATAGCATCCTTACGCCACGTCTGCAAGTACGGGCAAATTATTCATATACGGATAAATTTGTCCCTATATCCGTTTCCAGTCATAAAATGTGTATTTTTGTCCTGCGAATTGACAACATCAAATATATGTATAAGAAGAAAATACCCTTAGACCTGGATTGCGGTGTGGCCATAGCCATGGAAGTCATGGGTGGCAAGTGGAAATCGTGCATCCTCTACGAACTGGAGAAAGGCTGCAAACGTCCCAGTGAACTGCACCGGCATTTTGAGGATACCAGCCCCCGCGTCATCAACCAGCAGTTGAAAGAACTGGAAATGCACGGCATGATAGAGAAAACGATTTATCCCGAACTTCCGCCCCACGTGGAATATTCCATTACGGACGACGGACGGAGCCTTATGCCCATTATCCGGATGCTGGAACAATGGGGAAATGATTTCCGCCCGAAGATGGTGCGGATATTGAAAAAAACGGGAATGGCGGAATAGTTTTTATATACAATTGTAGCACGAAAAAGTTATCTTTGCCCCGGATATAAATCAAGCAAACATGGAAACAGAAAAAATGAAAATGAAAGCAGGCAAGTTGTACGACGCCAACTATGACAAAGAACTGTTGGCGGAACGTGCGGCATGTGCCGATCTGACTTACGAACTGAATCAGTTACGTCCCTCCAAAGCGGAAGAACGGGATGCGTTGGTAAGGCGCATATTGGGTAAAGTGAAGGGCAACTGCACGATTGTCTCTCCTTTCTTCTGCGATTACGGCTATCACATCGAAGTGGGTGAGAATTTCTTCGCCAACATGAACTGTGTCATCCTCGACGAAGCCCCGGTGAAATTCGGCGACAATGTGTTCGTGGCTCCGAACTGCGGCTTTTATACGGCAGGGCATCCGCTGGATGCAGAACGCAGGAATCAGGGACTGGAATATGCACGTCCCATCACGGTAGGCGATGACGTATGGATAGGAGCCGGTGTCAGTGTGCTGCCGGGCGTGACGATAGGCCAGGGTGCGGTTATCGGTGCGGGCAGCGTGGTGAACCGGGATATTCCGCCACGGGTACTGGCCGCGGGAAATCCCTGCCGGGTGATTCGTGAGATTACAGAAGAAGAGGACTGCACCGTGACACCCAGGTAAGACGCGATGTACTTCATGGGGATTTGCTGGATGACCTCCGGATATTCGTCCAGAAGCGTCAGGTAGCGTTCGAAAGCATTCTTTTTCCATAAGTCCATGAGCCAGTTCTCGTAGAGCAGGATAAAGTTCTCCAGCATCCTGCGCCCTAAATTTGCCATGGCAATGGAGGAGTTGAAATGCCTGTGCAGTTCTTCTTTGGAAAGGCAAATGGCCTCGCTCTCCGTCATGGACTCGAACGACAGGCGCGAAGGCTCGTCGGAAATATAGCCCCAGACGGAAAACACCAGTTCGCCCGGCGTGGCAAACCAGGCAGTAGCTTCCTCTCCGTTCTTGAAGTGGTAAGCCCTCCAGATGCCTTTGGTGATGATATACACGTTGCTGTCGACCTCATCTTGTGGACGACGATTTCATTCGTCTTGAAACCCAAAAACAAGGTCTCTTTCACACGGTTCAGATGACCGGCTCCGTAGTTGAACGACAGGATAGGCACAATGCCGTCCGACAGTCCCACGAACATCTGGACCCCCAAGTTCAGCATATAATTGATGGCCGTAAATGCAGCTACTCCCACTTCTCCCCAGTTCTTCATCATCACCCAGTTGAAGAGGAATACCGTAATGCCGGCTGACAAAGGTAGTAAGTAGATGTTGAGAATTAGTTTATATAATGTGGTCGGCTCAGAAACGCAGATTAACGCAGATTTTCGCGGATTCTTTTAATTTACTATTTTTCGATTTACGAAGTACGATTTAAAGCTCAAATAGTAGATAGTAAATTGTCAAATCGTAAATTACAATAATCTGCGCTAATCCGTGAAAATCTGTGTTTCTGGTAATATCATTTAATTTTGCACACTTACTTAAAAAGAATAAATGGATATTCAACGACAGTCAATACGTCCCTCCTGAAAAATAAATATATACTGCATTCTTTATGTGGTCAGATTG
Source organism: Bacteroides sp. An19 (assembly GCF_002160215.1). Classification (NCBI taxonomy): domain Bacteria; kingdom Pseudomonadati; phylum Bacteroidota; class Bacteroidia; order Bacteroidales; family Bacteroidaceae; genus Bacteroides; species Bacteroides sp. An19. The sequence goes on from NZ_NFKD01000001.1 coordinate 165,821, forward strand.
GCAAATAGCTATAAGTTAGGCGGCATTTTATTTGAGCATTCCGGTTTTTACCTGTATCTTTGTCATCGCTAAAATCAAGCTTTATGGAAAACTTCAGTGAATTAATCAAGAGACGGCGCAGCATGCGTAAATTTACCGGCGAAGAATTGACTCAGGATGAAGTGGTATCATTGCTGAAAGCTGCATTGATGTCACCCACATCGAAACGGAGCAACAGTTGGCAATTTGTGGTCGTGGACGACAAGTCTACGCTGGAATTGCTGTCGAAGTGCAAAGAAGCGGGGGCTTCGTTCCTGAAGGATGCCGCAGTGGGCATCGTGGTGCTTGGCGACCCGTTGGCAAGCGATGTGTGGATAGAAGATGCATCGGTAGCTTCCATCATGATTCAGCTTCAGGCAGAAGACCTGGGGCTGGGCAGTTGTTGGATTCAGGTACGCGAAAGATATACAGCTACAGGTATGTCGGCCGATGAGTTTGTGCACGGGGTGTTGGATATCCCTTTGCAGCTTCAGGTACTTTCCATTATTGCGGTTGGGCATAAAGGCATGGAGCGGAAACCTTTCGATGAAGACAAGCTGCAATGGGAAAAGATACACCTTAATAAATATGGTGAACGATGACTGCAAAGGCTTCGAATCATAAAGACACGTATCGTGCTACGGCAGTGTTCTTGGGAATAATGGGACTTCTTTATTTGCTCGACCGTCTGATTGGTTTCGCTGCCCATGGTTTGCCTTGGGTGATGCAGAAAGATACGATGTTGCTCTATGCGGCGGTTATCTTTTTATGGTTTAAGGCGGACAAGTCGGTAGGAATTGTCCTGGCAGGTATCTGGTTGATACAGAACATCGGACTGGTAGTTTCTTTGTTAGGACAGATGTCGGGCTATCTGCTTCCTGTAGCATTGCTCCTGATAGGTATCTTGTTGTATTGGCTTTCATCCCGATAAATGAAGAATGAGAAAATAATGAATAAAGAATTGATAGACGGACAGCCTGTGTCCTTGAAAAAGGTCGTATTGGTGGGTGCCGGAAATGTGGCTACCCATCTGGGACCGGCATTGTGCGATGCCGGTTATGAGGTTGTACAAGTGTTCAGCCGTACCGAAGCCTCGGCTTCGGCATTGGCCGGTAAGTTGCACTGTCCCTATACGACAATGCTTGACATGGTGAATCCGGAAGCTGACATGTATATTGTATCTGTCAAGGATTCGGCTTTGGAAAAAGTGATACCTCCTTTGGTAAGTCGTCATCCGGATGCTTTTTTTGTACATACGGCTGGAAGTATGCCGATGAATGTATGGAAAGGGCTGGCGTGGCATTATGGAGTGCTTTATCCGATGCAGACATTCAGCAAGGGTAGGGGGGTAGACTTCTCAACGGTGCCTTTTTTTGTCGAAGGGTCGGGAAAGGAAGAAATGGAAACCTTGAAAATATTGGCAGGGCAGTTGGGAGGAAAGGCATACGAGGCTACGTCCGAGCAACGCCGCTATTTACATGTTGCTGCAGTGTTTGCTTGCAATTTTGCCAATCACATGTATGCTGTGGCAGAGCATTTGTTGGCATTACACGGATTGCCTTTCGGGGCGATGTTGCCTTTGATAGACGAAACGGCACGCAAAGTACACGAGCTTTCTCCCTTGGAGGCACAGACCGGACCGGCAAGGCGGTATGACGAAAATGTAATCAACCGTCATCTGAGCATGCTTGCTGATGAACCTGAACTTGCCGAGCTATACGAGTTGATAAGCAAGAACATTCATAAGTTTTTAAGTCCTTGAGTTTATGAACTTTTTAGAAGCTGTTTTGAATTTATCGTGCGCTGATTTGGGATGAGTTTTTGAGGCATTTTCGCTTCTGTGATGAGGAAGATAGCGGGCTATCTGACGAAGAACAGGAGCGAAAAGGACCAAAAAATCGCCCAAAGCACACACGAAAACGGATACATCAAGCCAAGAAAAACTTTTTGGAGAAATTCAAAACAGCTTCTTAGTTTTTGCATAAGAATAATTGAACTAATGAACTTACAGACTCACAAACTAAAAAAACACAAACTCAGATATGATTAATTATGATTTGACAAAAATACGGGCACTGGTATTTGATGTGGACGGAGTGTTGAGTGCCGAAACCATTCCGATGAGCATGGAAGGTGAGCCGATGCGGACGGTGAACATCAAGGACGGATATGCTTTGCAGCTTGCCGTGAAATGTGGGTTGCATGTGGCAATAATTACAGGAGGCCGTTCGGAAGCGATACGGAAACGCTACGAAGGGCTAGGGGTGAAAGATATCTATATGGGTGCGTCGGTAAAAACCAACGAATATGCCGACCTGTTGGCAAAATATGAGTTGATGCCGGAGGAAGTATTGTATATGGGTGATGACATTCCCGACTATGATGTGTTGCGTATGGTGGGTTTGCCTTGTTGTCCTGCCGATGCCGCCCCCGAAATCAAGGCGATATGCAAGTATATTTCCCATCGCAAAGGAGGATACGGATGCGGAAGGGATGTGGTAGAACAGGTATTGCGTGCACAGGGCAAATGGATGTCGCACGCGGATGCTTTCGGATGGTAAATGCATGAATATTAAAAATAGAAGAGTGATATGATATTGGAGAATTTACAGAAATACAAAGTGAAGCTTGCTTCCAATTCACCCCGGCGCAGGGAATTGCTTTCAGGCTTGGGCATCGATTATGAAGTGAAGGTGTTGCCAGGCATTAACGAAACATATCCTGAATCGTTGAGAAGTGAAGAAATACCGGTATATATTGCACGTGAGAAAGCCGATGCTTACCGTAAGGATATGGATGCGGACGAATTGATTATCACGGCAGATACCATAGTGTATGTTGATGGTGAAGTGTTGGGAAAGCCGGAAGATGAAGCAGATGCTTGTCGGATGTTGAAGAAGTTGTCGGGACGGACTCATCAGGTTATTACAGGAGTATGCCTGACTACGGCAGAGTTTCAGAAGACATTTGCATCAGTGACAGAAGTGACTTTTGCTTCGTTGAGCGAGGAGGAGATACATTATTATGTTTCCCGTTATCGCCCTTTCGATAAGGCAGGTGCATACGGCGTGCAGGAATGGATAGGTTATGTTGCTGTGGCCAGCATTCAAGGGTCATTTTATAATGTAATGGGGTTACCAGTGCAACGCTTGTATCAGGAATTGAGCAGTCTGTAAGGTATGTGCAATCATAAAAATGAATGTCCGCATTCTGACCGATTACCCTACATGGGTTGCTTGCGGAATTCATTCAAAGCTCAAGTAGACCTTTTGATGAACATAAGTGAGTTGGCTGTTTCACATAAGTAACCCAGGCGTTTCACATAAGTAAGTCAACCTTATCACTTATGTTCGTTTTTTCTCAGAAGCTGTTTTGAATTTATCGTGCGATGATTTGGGATGAGTTTTTGAGGCATTTTCGCTTCTGTGATGAGGAAGATAGCGGGCTATCTGACGAAGAACAGGAGCGAAAAAGACCAAAAAATCGCCCAAAGCACACACGAAAACGTATACATCAAGCCAAGAAAAACTTTTTGGAGAAATTCAAAACAGCTTCTCAGTGTTGTCCGTAAATTCCTTATACTCTAGGAGACAGATTTCCTGTCTTTAGTCACCCCGGTAATAGTATAGTAAAGCGTGACGGGCGATGAAATCCAGATTCTTTTGTATCAGGTCTGTGTTTTTCCCTTCTGGAAGTGATGCATCGGGAAGTAAGCCGTTGCGGATGCAGTAGGTGAGCAGGTCGGGAGGGCAGAGGCTTTCTTCTGTCAGCAACCGGAAAGCGTTGGCTTGCGCCAGGCTATGGTCATACATCGGATTGTTTTTGTCGGCTATGTATTCGCAGATGTCTTTTGCCAGGAGGATTCCTTTGGCGGGATTCGTCATCAGAATGAAATTGCGGTGTGCTTTCATTTGCGGCAAAGTGTGGTTGTCGTCATCTTGCCAGTGCAATGTATCGACCAGGAAGCGTCGAAGTTCACCGTATCCGTTCAGGTAAACAATGGAAGTTCCGTCGGTTCCTTCGGTGAAGTCCCGGTAGATTTTCTCATTAGCCGCGGCTATGTGTGGAGGTAATACAGGTTCTTCTGTGAATAATCCTTTTATTGCTTTCCAGTCGGTGTTGTCCGAAAGTATGCTTATCCATTCGTGGAGAAACAGTGCCAAGGGACCTGTTGGCATAATGAACCGGTCGTTAGGTGCTACGTGGTTGATATAAGGATACATCGAAGGTTCGGTCAGGTACGTGTGCCCGAAAAGCCAGGTCAATTTGCGGTCGGCATCGGTTTCACTATCGAAAGAAGCAAAATAATTTTTCAGTACAGGATTTTCAGGTGCTTCCTCGTATGCTTTGTCCAGGATGGAGTAAAAGCTTTGTGCCAGGTTGGTGATACGGGTATCTTCGGGATTAAGGTAGCTGGAAGTTATTCCGGCCTTCTGCCAGGTGTTCCAAATCAGGAAACGCAAATCTTCCTCGTTGATTTCATCGGGATAATAGGAAGCATCGATAGTATAAAATGGAAGCATGGTACCGTATAGTCTTTGGTGCTCGCCGGTAAAGCTTTGCCAGAGTTGCAGGCCGGATATTTGATCTTCAAGATATGCCGAAGCATAGAGCGCCAGCTTTTTGCGGAGAGCTTCGGGCAGTCCTGTCGTAATGCATGCATGGAACAGGCGGTTGGCAAGTTCCACGAAATAAATGTCGGAAGGCTGTAGGGTTGTATAAGGATGAATTTGCAGCCAGTCGTTTGCGTAAATGTTTTTTTGCTTCATGAGAGTGCTATGTTTTAGTGTTTGGCAAAGAGGGTAATAAGTAAGGAGGTTCCGGCAAGGCAGACACCGGTCAGGGTGACGCCTGTCCATCCGGCATGGTGCCAAAAGGTTCCGGCGAGAAAAGTCCCAAAAGCACCTCCGATGAAATAAGTAGTCATGAAAATAGTGTTGACACGGTTTGCGGCACGTGGAGCCAGCGAAAGGGCACAGGTCTGATTGCTGATTTGTATGCATTGCATGCCAATGTCTATCAGGATGATGCCGGCAATGATGCCTGCGTAACTATTCTGGAAAAGGTAGAGGAGACACCACGATGCAATCATAATGCCACAACCGATGAAATTGAAACGCCTTACTCCGTAGCGGTGTACATATCTCCCGACGAAAGATGCAGTCAAGGCTCCTGCCATGCCGCATAGTCCCAGCATTCCAATGATGTTGTTTCCTGCATAAAAGGGAGCTTGGCTCATCTTGAATGCAAGACAAGCCCACAAGGTAAGAAAACATCCGAAACAAAGTCCGGCACGGAAAGATACCAGGCGGAGTGTGGCATTCTGCCGGATGAGTGTAAAGACCGATTTCATCAATCCCCAATAGCTTCCTTTAAAATTGGAAGGCATGTCGGGTAATGTGCGTATGATGATGAAAATGCAAGCCAGCATCATGCCTGCCGCAATGTAGAAAATGGTCCGCCATCCCCAGTATTCGCCTACAATGCCACTTATCACGCGTGACCCTAGTATACCGGTCAGCAGTCCGCTGATGAGTAGTCCTACATTTTGGGCTTTCTTTTCGGGGCGTGAAAACTGGGCAGCTATTGGGATGAAGATTTGAGGCATGACCGAACAGATACCCGTGATGAGCGAGGCAAGCAAAATAAAATGGATGTTTGTCGCTACCGCTATGCCGAACAGTGATGCTGAAAGCAGCAGAAAATTGACAACGATAATGTTTCGCCGGTTATAGAGGTCGCCAAGTGGAATGATGAACAGCAGTCCTGCTGCATAACCTATCTGGGTGGTCATGGGAATGAGATTGGCGGTAAATTCAGAAATATCCAACTCATCGCTGATACGATTCAACAATGGTTGGTTGTAATAAAGGTTGGCTACCGAGATGCCCGCAATGATGGCTAGTGTCCACAGCAGTGAGGCGGGTAAGCCTTTGTTCTCTTCCAATGTTTGTTTCATGTCAAGGAAATCATTTTTCGTTAAGTGGCGCAAAGTTAAGAAACTATTTTGAGATAGACCGCTATCTTCCTCGTAGTAGAGACGTAAAATTTTGCGTCTTTGCAAGAAATCATCCCTGATTCATGATAAATTCAAAACAGTTTCAAATGCTTTTTATGCATTTTGTTCCGCTTTCGTCTCGATGGGCATTGTGTTTTCCTTGTATGCGGCGAATCCTTTTACTTTAACCCGTTCCTTTTTCTCTTCTTCAGCTACGGTAGCATTACCCAGTTGGTTCAGGTTTTCTTTGATGGCGTTGTGTGTGTCGAAGAAAAAGTCGAGCAACATTTTCAGGTGTTCTTCCAGTTCGCCTTCGTTGGGCGAAAAGTATGTATGGCAACGCGAATGCAGTCCTACGGTTTTCCCGTCCTCATCTGCCATGTAAACGGTAGTGACCAGCGAATTGACATTGACCAGGTTGATTATTTCTTTCAATACGGGGAAGGCTTCGTTGTCGGTATTGATAGAGCCCCACCATGGATTCCATATCATGATGAAACGGTTTTCTTCTTCGGCGGCAATGTAGAAATCGTCTCCCTGATACTTGAAGGCGATGTGTCCTTCCTCGTTTTCCTCGGGTTGGCATCCTATCTTTTTCAAGGTGCTGACTACCAATTGTTTTGTACTGATTTCATCTAGTTCGTCCTTGGTCATTTGTTCCAGATGTTCCAGCCGTTTTTTTCGTTCGTGTATGATGCGAATCAAGAACAATACAATTGGCCAAAGGGCAAGGGCAATGACGGCTACCAGTATGGTGATATCTGAAATGCTGTTCATAATGATGGAGTTTTAAGATTTATACACTTAAAGATACGAATAATCTTGATATAGATTAAGCTTCTGCTTCCTTTTATATTTTTTTAATCTAATATTCCGCAGTAAAAGGACTTTGAGTTTGTTTTATAGACAAACATTAAACAAAAAAGGAGAGATTGATTATGAAAAAGATTTTATCAACTTTAGTCATTTGTGTGGCATTTTTAAGCACTGGGGTGCTTCAAGCCCAAGAAACAGAACGTGAATTGACTCGTGAAGAAAAGAAAGAAATGCAAGCCAAATTGGACAGCTTGCTTTTCGAAGAAGCGAAACAAGCCTTGAATGACAAGGCATTTACTTTAGAAGCCGACAAAGTTGTCTTCAAGTATGGACAGATGGCATATGTCAATTCGAATACAAATTTTGTATCTGTAGATGGTGAAAAGGCGGTTGTACAGGTCGCTTTTAATATTCCAGTCAGTGGACCGAACGGGCTGGGAGGTGTAACGGTAGACGGTTCGGTATCTTCTTATGAAGTGAAAGAAGACAAGAAAGGCAATTTGCGTTTGACCATGAATGTAATGGGAGCGGGAATTTCGGCAAGAGTGGAAATTGGCATGATGAAAGGTTCCAATCAAGCATCGGTCGAAATCTTTCCTAATTTTAATTCGAACCGTTTGACTTTGAATGGTGTTTTGTTACCTTTGCATAAGAGTACAGTATTTAAAGGACGTTCGTTTTGATAGAATGTGATGGATTGACCAGGAAACTGGCGTGACATTTTTTATGATTTAATTAAATGGAAAGACAGATATGAAAAAGAATTTGTTTATGGCATTCGGTATAATTGCTTTAATGAGCTTGGCCGCATGCGAGAAAGACCCGGATATGGGGCAGTTGGACAGTGATTTGGTAGTATATACCGATCATGACAATAGCGTTGATTTCAGCAAGTATGTTACATATTATTTGCCTGATAGTATTTTGGAGGCAGGTGATATACATGCTTCGTATTGGACCGACAACAATGCACTGGCTATAGTCGGTGAAGTAGAAAATCAGATGAACCGTTTGGGTTACCAGCGTATTACTGATGCGACTCAAAAAGGCAATGCTGATGTAGGTGTACAATTATCGTATGTGTCACAGACCAATACTGTCATTTCCGGCGGTTATTGGGGAGGCTGGTGGGATCCTTTTTACTGGGGAGCCGGCTGGGGCGGATGGTATTATCCTTATCCGGTAAGTTATAGTTATGACACGCAAGCCTTGATTTTAGAGATGGTGGATTTGACAGGACAGGATGCAGACAACAATCAGCGTCAGATTCCTGTAGTATGGTATGCCAGTGCTTCGGGGTTCCAGTTCGGGAGCAACCGTGTGAATATGCAGTTGTTGTTGGATGGTGTGGACCAGGCTTTCAGTCAGTCGGCTTATTTGAGTACCAATAAATAATAAAGGAGGATTAAATTATGAAAACAATGATATTCAGAAGTTTTGCAATAGCTTGTTGTGTAATGCTGTGTGGAGTCGCAAAGGGATATGCTCAATGGGATGCCCGTAAAATGCATTTTACTATCGACTGGCAGGTAAATGCTCCATATTCTACTGATTTTGCAGATAAAATCAGCGGGTGGGGGATGAATTTTGAGGCTACTTATAATGTGGCTCCACGTTGGGCGATAGGAGGCTTTATAAATTTCCACACCAATCATAGGTATGTAGGCAGGCAAACTTTACAACTTTCCCCTACTGAATCGCTGACGACTGACCAGCAACGTTCGGCTTATCAGTTACCTTTTGGACTTACAACTTCGTATAGTATATATAATGGTAAGGTAGTTAAGCCTTATGTAGGTGTGAAACTGGGAGCAGCATATACGCGTTATACCACCTATTATGGTACAGGAGGGGTGTATGATAATCCATGGGGATTTTATGCTTCGCCTGAAATCGGTTTGCGCATTTTCCCATTTAAAGGTCATCGTTTAGGTTTTCACATAGCAGGTTATTATAGTTATATGACCAATAAAGCGGAAACCTTAGCCAGTGAAGATATTGATGGACAGAATAATGCCGGTTTCCGGTTGGGTGTGATTTTTTAAAAGGTTCTTTTAAAAGGTCTTGATTTCACATAAAGGGTCATCTCAAAATTTTTAGGGATGACCTTTTATGTGTTTAATTGATTCCTGACAAAATGACATGACTTGGGACTTATTGTAATGTGCGATTGACTGATTCGATGTAATCCAGCAATTCTTGTCTTCCAGTCTTTTTTTCGGATGAAGTAATGAAATAGGGGGGGAGTTCTTCCCATTGCTCTTTCAAGGTATCAAGAAAACGTTCTACATTTTGCTTAGTCTTTCCGGCACTTTGTTTGTCGGATTTGGTAAATACAAGCGCAAAAGGCACGCTGTTCTCACCCAGCCACTCAATGAATTGTAAGTCTATCTTTTGAGGTTCAAGCCGGCTGTCAATCAGTACAAACAGGCATGTCATCTGTATTCGTTCCAATACGTAATGTTGGATGAGGTTCTTGATATTTTCCATTACCTTCTTCCCTCGCTGTGCATAGCCATACCCAGGCAAATCAACCAGGTACCACGAATTGTTGATGAGAAAATGATTAATGAGTAATGTCTTTCCGGGAGTAGACGAAGTCATAGCCAACTTAGAGTGATTGGTCAGCATATTGATGAGGCTGGACTTGCCTACGTTGGAGCGTCCGATAAAAGCATACTCGGGCAGATTTCCGTCCGGACACATATCCGCCCGCGAATTACTGACAACGAATTTGGCACTTGTTATTTCCATATTGTTTTTATTGGTTGTGTTAGAGATGTTAATATTCCAGACACTCATCCAAATCATGTGTGATTTGTGCTTTATCGAGATGTTGCCCGATGAAAACGAGTTTTATCATGCGGTCTCCATACTTTTCATCCCAGTCACGCATTAACCCAGGCTCTTGCACCATCAGTTTGACCAAGTCTTCTTCGGGTGCGGTGGCATACCATAAGCCTGCTTCGTGCAGTTGCTTTTGTCTTCCTGCCTGTTCGAAAAGATAAGACATGTCGCGGTTATGGCTGAAGTAGCATACCCCTTTCGCACGGATGATGTTTTTCGGCCATTTGGTAGCGATGTAGCGGTCTAACTTATGAATGTCGAAGGCAGGGCGACGGTAATACACGAATGTGCCGATACCGTATTCTTCTGCTTCACCCTCATCGTGGTGGTGATGCTCGTGATGGTGATGATTTTCTTCTTCGTGAAGTCCGTCTTCATCGTGGTGATGTCCTTTGGCAGCTTGTAGGTGAGCTTCGCGTTCTTCTTCTTCGGTCGCAGCTTTTTCAATACCCCGAATCCATCCGGCAGATGTTGCCACACGTTCGAAATTAAACATCTGTGTATTTAGCAACTTATCGAGGTCTGCATTCCCATAGTCGCATTCGATGATTTCGGCAGCAGGCTGAATAGTACGGATTATTTGTTTGATACGGTTTAATTCTTCGGGTTTTACTTCAGAAGCTTTGTTGAGCAGGATGATATTGCAAAATTCGATTTGTTGGATAATCAGGTTTTCAATATCTTCTTCGTCAATGTTTTTGCGTGTCAGGTTATCTCCACAGGCAAATTCGTCTTGCATACGCATGGCATCTACTACCGTTACGATGCAATCCAGCCGGCAAATGCCATATTTTGCATAGGCACCACCTAGTGAAGGTATGGAACAGATGGTTTGTGCGATGGGTACCGGCTCACAAATGCCACTAGCCTCAATGACGATATAGTCGAATCGCTGGCTTTTCATCAGCTCAAACAACTGTTCTATCAGATTGGTCTTTAGTGTGCAACAGATACATCCGTTTTGCAAGGATACCAGGCTGTCATCTTTTTGATTTACGACACCTCCTTTTTGAATCAGGTCAGCATCAATGTTTATTTCGCCTAAATCATTTACAATGACGGCAAATTTGATACCCCGTTTGTTGGAAAGGATTCGGTTTACTAAAGTGGTTTTTCCGCTGCCCAGATAGCCGGTAAGGAGCAGCACCGGAATTTCTTTTGGTTTCATATGAGATGAGGATTAATAACGGTATTTTGAACGCAAGCCACACAGGCTACACAGAAAATAATTTTCAGAAACTGTTCGGGAATTCTACAAAAAGTTTTTTGGCTTGATGTATTCGTCTTCGTGTGTGCTTTGGGCGTTTTTTGTCTTTTCCGCTTCTTTCTTCGTCAGACAGACCGCAATCTTCCTCATCATAGAAGCAGAAATGTCTCAAAAACTCATCCCAAATCATCGCACGATAAATTCACAACAGTTTCTCAATTGAAAAGACTGTGTCGTCTGTGGGTGCTGTGATGGTATCAGCAAAAGCGTATTTATTCGAATAAGCTTCTGAATTTCTTGAATATTTTTTCTTTCAAGGTCATGTTGGGCTTGAAACTTTCCGATTCCTGCCATTTTTCCAACGCTTGGCGTTCTTCTTTGTTCAGCTTTTCAGGAATATATACACTGACATTTACCAGTAAGTCTCCCGTACCTGTATTGTATCCGTAACTGTTAATTGTAGGGAGCCCTTTGCCTCGCAGGCGTAAAACTTTACCCGGTTGAGTGCCTGGCTCTATTTTGATTTTTGCCTTGCCATCGATAGTGGGGATTTCTACCGTGCCTCCCAATGCCGCTGTAGGCACGCTTAGCAAGAGGTTGTAGATGAGGTCGCTTTCATCACGGATTAGTTCGGGATGTTTTTCTTCTTCGATCAAGACCAGCAAATCACCCGGTACACCGTTATGTTTCCCGGCATTTCCTTTACCGTTGATAGTGACCTGCATACCTTCGGCTACGCCTGCCGGTATCTTTACCGTTACGATTTCTTCGCCGTAGACAATGCCTTCTCCGTCACATTCTTTGCATTTGTTCTTGATAATTTTGCCTTCACCTCCACATTGTGGGCACGCAGACTGGGTCTGCATCATGCCGAAAATGCTTTGCTGGGTACGGGTGACACTGCCTGTTCCGTGACAGGTAGGACAAGTTTCCACGCCTCCTGTGCCTTCAGCTCCAGTTCCGTGGCAATGACTACATTGAACGTATTTTTTCAGTTTGAATTTTTTTTCTACTCCTGTAGAAATTTCTTTCAAACTGAGTTTTACTTTTACTCGCAAGTCGGAACCTCTGTATCGGCGTTGGCGTGGCTGGGCACTTCCACCACCGAATCCTCCGAATCCTCCTCGTCCGCCGAAGATATCACCGAACATAGAGAATATATCATCCATTGACATTCCGCCTGCGCCGAATCCTCCGAATCCTCCTCCGCCGGCAGCTCCGTCTACGCCTGCAAAGCCGTATTGGTCATAGCGTGCACGTTTGTCCGGATTGCTTAGGACTTCATATGCTTCTGCTGCTTCTTTAAATTTTTCTTCGGCTTCCTTGTCGCCGGGGTTTCTGTCCGGATGATATTGGATTGCTTTCTTCCGGTAGGCTTTCTTTATTTCATCTGCCGAGGCCGACTTGTCGACCCCTAATACTTCATAGTAGTCTCTTTTTGCCATATCAACAAATCTTTTTTATATTATTGTGCAACAACAACTTTCGCGTGGCGGATTACTTTGTCGTTCAGTTTATATCCGGTTTGTACACAGTCCAGCACTTTTCCTTTCTGCTCTTCATTGGGGGCGGGGACCAATGCGACAGCCTCGTGATAGTCTGTGTCAAAAGCTTCGCCTATTGGTTCCATTTTCTGAAGTCCTTCTTGCTCCAGCACTTTGTGGAACTTTTGCGAAATCAATTCGATACCTTGGCGGATGGCATCCAAATCTTCTGTCTTTGCTGCATTTTGCAAGGCACGCTCCATGTCATCAAGAATCGGGAGTATGGCACTGATGGTTTTTTCTCCTCCATTCTTGATTAATTCAGCTTTCTCTTTCATCGTGCGTTTCCGATAGTTGTCGAATTCGGCAGACAGACGCAAGTATTTGTCTTTTTGCTCCTCGATGGTTTTTGTGGCTGTTTCCAGTTCTTTTTGCAATTTTGCTTCACCGGTCAATTCTTGTTCGTCTTCTTTCTTATTGGGTTCTTGCTTGTTTTCAGATGTTGTCTCAGTTTGTTCGCCTGAAGGCTGTTCGGCCTGGCCTTGTTTGATTTCTTCTTCGTTATGATTATTTGTACTCATAATTATATAATGTTTTGTTTGTTCTGAAAAATGGCGCTACAAAATCCGTGCCTGAATGGCTGGCATGCGAAAAACAGGTGCAAAAGTAATGAATTTTTGCCATACTGGCAGGCTTTCTGTATTTCATTTGCCTTTTTTTCTTATCTTTGTGCCCACATAAGTTTAATATAGGTATAGTAAAAAGATGATAACAGTTTCAAACGTAGCCGTTCAATTTGGTAAAAGAGTGTTGTACAACGATGTGAATATCAAGTTTACCAATGGAAATATTTATGGTGTCATTGGTGCCAATGGCGCTGGAAAATCCACATTTTTGAAAGTCATTTCAGGAGAACTGGACCCTACGAAGGGAAGTGTAACTTTAGGGCCTGGCGAGCGTCTTTCAGTATTGAGCCAAGACCATTTTAAGTATGACACGCATACCGTACTCGACACGGTACTGATGGGGCATACGGTATTGTGGGATATCATGAAGCAGCGTGAAGCATTATATGCCAAGGCTGATTTTTCGGACGAAGATGGGCTGAAGGCAGCTGAACTGGAGGAGAAATTTGCAGAGTTGGAAGGATGGAATGCTGAAAGCGATGCGGCGATTTTATTGAGCGGATTGGGCATTAAGGAAGACAAGCATTATGTTCTGATGGGTGACTTGAGTGGAAAAGAAAAGGTACGTGTGATGCTGGCACAGGCTTTGTTCGGTAATCCGGATAACTTATTGCTTGATGAGCCGACCAACGATTTGGATATGGATACAGTGACATGGCTGGAGAATTATTTGGCCGATTTCGAGCATACGGTTTTGGTGGTGAGTCACGACCGCCACTTTCTTGATTCGGTATGTACACATACGGTAGATATTGATTTCGGGAAAGTGAACCTTTTTGCAGGGAACTACAGCTTTTGGTATGAATCCAGTCAGCTTGCTTTACGCCAACAGCAGAATCAGAAGGCAAAAGCGGAAGAGAAACGTAAGGAACTGGAGGAATTTATACGCCGTTTTTCTGCCAATGTGGCAAAATCAAAACAGACCACCAGCCGTAAGAAAATGCTGGAAAAACTGAATGTGGACGAAATCAAGCCTTCTTCGCGTAAATATCCGGGCATCATCTTTACTATGGATCGTGAACCGGGAAACCAGATACTGGAAGTGTCAGGGTTGCGTGCTACCACTGAAGACGGCACAGTGTTGTTTAACGATGTAAACTTTACGGTGGAGAAGGGGGACAAGATTGTGTTTTTGAGCCGGGACCCACGTGCAATGACGGCTTTATTCGAAATTATCAACGGCAATCGCAAGCCTCAGGCAGGACATTATAACTGGGGGGTGACGATTACCACAGCCTATCTTCCATTGGATAATACCAGTTATTTTAATAGCGATCTGAATCTGGTGGATTGGTTAAGCCAATATGGCGAAGGAAACGAAGTGTATATGAAAAGTTTCTTAGGCCGCATGCTCTTTTCTGGAGAAGAAGTGTTGAAAAAAGTCAATGTACTTTCGGGAGGCGAGAAAATGCGTTGCATGATTGCGCGTATGCAACTTCGCAACGCCAATTGCCTGATATTAGATACGCCTACTAACCATCTTGACTTGGAGTCGATTCAGGCATTTAACAATAACCTGAAGATTTATAAAGGAAATATCCTCTTTGCCTCGCACGACCATGAGTTTATCGAGACCGTGGCGAACCGTATCATTGAGCTTACGCCAAACGGTATCATTGACAAGATGATGGAGTATGACGAATATATTGCGTCCGACCATATTAAGGCGATGCGGGCAAGAATGTACGGGGGTGAAGATTAAAGAAACTGTTTTGGATTTATCGTACGCTGATTTGGGTTGACTTTTGAGAGTCTCTCCCGACCTTCCTTTATGAGGAGGCTGGGAGAGGCTGTGATGAGGAAGATAGCGGATTGTTTGGCAAATAACAGAAGCGGAAAGGCAGATAAAGTCCATCAAAAGTTAGATGCCTTAAAAAATAGATGTGTTTGCTTTTGGAAAAAAAAGATTGCCAAAAATTTGCAGGTTACAAAATAAACCATTACCTTTGCATCGGTTTTGAAAAAATGACCATTCGGGGTGTAGCGCAGTCCGGTTAGCGCACCTGCTTTGGGAGCAGGGGGTCGTGGGTTCGAATCCCGCTACCCCGACTTGAGTCCTGATTTCGTTGGAAATCAGGACTTTATGTTTAAATAAAGGTCTGTAAAAATGTATATAAATGTCTGTTTTTGTCTGGTTGGTAAATCGTCAAAATCTAAACCGTAAAAAAACAGAGCATTATGGGAAGGAAAAAGACATTTCTTATACCGCCGCACTTGGTAGACGCTGGCGGTGACCTTACAAAACAATGGTATGTGGAATACTCCTGCCGGAACCCGAACACGGACCAGATGAAACGGTTCCGGGAATACGGCGGATTTGCGAAGCTTAAGACGGCAAAGGAGCGGTACGCCCATGCGGACAAGCTGATAGCCGAAATCCGGAACAAGCTGGTTTCGGGCTGGACGCCGTTTGAAAAGAGGAGGGTTTCGTATGAGGACGAGCTTGCCATGCAGAAGTATGCGGAACGGTGGGGGAAGATGAAGGAAAGCGTGCCTTCGCTCCGGATGTACCTGTCGGGCTTCTTGCAACTGAAGAAAGAGACGGTAATCCCGCATTCGTACCAGACGTACCGGTCGAAGCTTCGGATTTTCAACGAATGGGCGGAACACGAGGGGCTGGACAAGGTGCACGTGGGTTGCTTTACGCAGGAGCGCATCCTGGAGTTCTTCCGCTACATTGTGAAGGTGAACGACCTGAGCATCCGTTCGGTGAAGAAGTACAAGCAAATCCTGCACGGCTTCTTCGATTATCTTATCAGCCGGAAGCTGATAACGGAAAATCCGGTGTGCGATGTGCCGAGAATGGGCAGGAAGACGGACGAAGCCGCACGCCCCATACCGGACAAGGAACGGAAGCGGCTGCTCGATTTCATGAAGCGGAATGACCCGCAGCTTTGGCTGGTGTGCCTGATGGAGTATTACTGCGCCATCCGACCGAACGAACTGCGCCAGCTGCGCATCGGCCATCTGGACCTTGAAAACGGGGTAGTCCGGATACCTTGTACCATCAGCAAGAACGGGAAGACGGAACTGGTGAACATCCCGAACCAGCTGCACCGGCTGTTGAAGTCGATGGAACTGGACAGGTATGAATACACCGATTACCTTTTCTCTACCGGAGGGAAGCCGGGACCTGCCATGTTAGGGAAGAACACGCTCCGCTACCGGTTCGACCGCATACGCGACAAGCTGGGGCTGCCACCGGAATACAAGCTGTACAGTTTTAAGTACACCGGCGCATCAGCTTTGGTCAATGCCGGTATCGACACATGGGAACTGCAGCGGCACATGCGTCACAAGAGTATCGATACGACCGAACACTATATCCAACGGAATTTCGCCGTGAAAAGTGACAAGCTGAAGAATGAATTCCCCGATATAGACTGACAATCCAATCCCCGGAGCCGGAACGCTTCGGGGATTTTTTACCACTGCCACAGATTCCAGTTCAACGTCAGTGCCACCACAGGCGACAAACCGCCCTTGCCCACACCATATCCGGCACTCAGTCCGATGCCGAACCGCTTGGGCTTCGGCTGATGAAACACATCACGGTAGATGTAACGGTCAACATACTGCGTCTGTCGGTACATGCGGATGCTGTCGAGCGAAGGACGCACGCCGCTCACCCATGCCGTGTAGGTGGAATCGTCGGTGTACATCTTCTGCTCCTTCGCGTGCCTGCACCCGTCGACCTCTATCGTGTCACCTGTCAGCCATGCAATGTAGGGTAGGGGAGAAACCAACAGCAGCGTATCGACCTTTGTCTTCGTCACCACGATGGGCGGTGCCTGTACCGTATCGGTCTTCACCGCCGGGTGCCTGCCAGCCGGACGTACCAGCCAGCCCAAGGCGAAGCAGGCTATGCCTATTATTATATAAGGTAGGGCTTTCATAAACCAGCGTATTCGGTTTTGGCATCGAAACACGGGCACTCCTTGATTCGCTCCCACGGGTCGACTGTGCCGTTTCCGTTCGTGTCGGGGCTGATGTCACGGTGTCCGAGAATCACTGCGTCCGGATATCGGGAACGAAGCAGCCGCAAGAGTTTAGCCAATGCCTTTTTTTGCGGCTCGGTGCGGTTGTCCATGGCTTTGCCCTCCGCATCGATGCCGCCGATGTACGCCACGTTGATGGCGGTTTGGTTGTAGCCCCTCACGCCGTTGCTCACCTTTTCGTCATCGAGCAGCTGATGGATGGCACCCCCCGGGTCTACGATGTAATGGTATCCGGGGTTCTTCCAGCCCTTTCTTTTAAACTCATTCTTGATGTCATTCACACTGGCGGTCTGATGGCTTGCCGTGCAATGTACGAATATGCGTTCAATCTTTCTCATATTGGTAAATCTTAAATTAATAATCACTTGGAGGAATACGATTTTTGCAACCTTTCACCTGACACTCCTTGATACGAAGCGAAGTGTTCTCGAGGGCAAGCGTTGTGTTCTTCTCCTGTAGCTCACGTATGCGTTGCCGGTCGTCCTCCTTCTCCTTATAGAGCTGGTCTATCTTGGCATTCAGTTCGTCCACCCGCTTGTCACGCTGCTCGTAAAGTGCTTTCCATTCATCGGCATACACGGTCAGGTTGTCCAGTTCCGCCCGGCGTGCCTCGGCGTTCGCCTTGCGTTTCTTGCTGTCGTAGAACAGGAACACTCCAAGTAGAGGAAGCGCTACGGAAGACACCAGCGAGCTGATGATTGATACTATTTGCTGAAAGTCCATAAAATGATGTTTTGTTCAAATCTATTAATAAATTTGCATTCTATTTATCAATGATCACGCAAATCGACTGACACAGCGTGTCATATACAAATACAAAAATAAATATGTGCCTAAATAACGGAAAGGACAAGATAAAGGTAGAATACAGGTATATTCTTAAAGGAATCTACCTAATATATACCCATTAATGTGTTATTTTGACTCCTTGATAAAACATTCTTACTTCTATATGCTGTTTTCAAGTCCCTTACAATCGTGCCCGGCAATACCTCCGAATAAATCTCCGTAGTCTTCACGGATGTATGACCCAGCAGCTTTTGGACGGTGGTTATCGGCACTCCCTGGTGAACCAGCAACGTGGCACAGGTATGGCGGCTGGAATGGTAGGTGATGTGCTTCTTCAACCCTGCCAAGGATGCTATCCGTGCCAATGACCTGTTGACATCGGCATTGCTTCCAAGCCGCGTGAACTCACAGACGCCATATCGGTCAAGGATATCAAGAGCCTTGCCGCCGAAAAGCAGGTACAGCGGTATCTTTGTCTCGAAGCCTGTCTTCTGCGACTTGAAGCACAGCCACAGCTTGCCGTGCAGGCGAATGAAGCTCTCCGGCTTCAACCGGCAGAAGTCGGAGAACCGGAGACCGGCATAGCAGCAAAACAGGAAAGCGTCGAGCACATGGCGGAGCCGCTTGTCTTCGACTTCCAGCCTCTCCAGCTTCTTCAGTTCGCCGGGAGTAAGGAACTCATGCCTGCCCTTCTCCTGCTTTATCTTATACTTGCGGAACGGATAAGCATCGGTATGGATATAACCTTGGTTGATGGCTTCGTTGACCAAGGTACGGAGCTGCCGCAGATGCTTGGCTATCGTGTTCACGCTGTTCCCCCTCTCCCGTAAGAACGATTCGAACTCCTTCAGGAAAGAATAGGTGATGTCCTTGAAGTCAAGCCCTTGCCGGAACTCCGAAAGCAAAGTGACGGTAGTCTTCAGGTTCTCTTTCGTGCTCTCCTTCTTGTCGGATGTGTCAATCTCCCTCTTGGCGAACGTCAGGAATGTCATATTCGGATTCTCCCGTTTCTTCACCGATGCCTTCAATAAGGATAGCGTAACAGGGACGGCACGTTTCCAGTAAGCTATCTCAATCGACTGGAGCTTCAGTATATACTCGTATAGCATGGCGTTCAATTCCAACGCCTGCGGATGGTTGCACACTTGCGACACCTCCTTATCCCAGCATTCCGGTCTTAGGTATACATTCGTTGTAAGGTATATCTTCCGCCCGTTCAGTGAGCATTCCACTTGCACTAATGCCGTTCCTTGCTTGTTCAGTTTCTTCTTGCGGTTATAAACCAGTCTGTAGCGAATCTTATCCATGTTATTTCCTTTTGCAAATTAGAATACAAAGGTAATAGGCGTTGACATGGGTTGTTGTTTTTATACGAACTGGAAGGACTGATGAATCCTTTCTTATCCAAAGAAGGAATATCGCCCGAAGAAGACTTTAACAATATATTAGATTATGGAATATATACTATTTATTCATCCACCCAAAACAATGTAAATGCTCCATCGACTGAAATCTCTTATGGAATCATATTATGCTATGGGCATTCAAGAGAAAGTGAAAGAATAGCACAAGTAGTAATTGATGCAAATAGAGGTATAATATATACTCGGAGGAAATATAACGGATGGTCTAATTGGAGAACTGTTTAGTTACGATAAGTAATAGTAGGCACGTGAGTGCCTACTATCCCCTTATTTTGCTTGAGCATCAGTAGCTGAACTGGGTATTTCAGATATAGATGTTACAGACTTAATACTACCATTAAGCATAAGTATTCCACATTCTCCCCAAGAGCCTAATCCTTCGATATACAATTCATATTTACTCGAATCTCTAATATATTTAAATCCGAAATTTCCATTCCCTGATAGTTTTGTGACATAATGAGATTCATTTACTCTTCTATAATTATATATAGAACCTCCATATCCATTATTTCCACATAAACCTATTAGTATATTTGTTTTTGAATTATATTCAAACTCTATTTTTGTATAAGTTAGAGTATTTGAGGTACCAACTGTCACTAAGGGAAACAAATGTTTATATAGATCAGCATTCATCAGTCCCTTCTTTTCCGAAGTAGCTTCTGGCAACAGTTCTTCCAGTTCGGAGTAATTTATATTGAAGTGTATAGATTCGTTACCGAGCACTGGAAGGACTACTGCCTGTGGTCACTACTTCTAATAAAGGTCTGATGAGTGCTGATTTATATAAATATTCCGTGAAATATTTTTTTGTTCAAGGAACTAAAATGGCTAAATTATACACTAAATCAAATTCTCGTTGGATACGTAAAGGGGGCTTAATCTGTTTGTCCGATGAATCTAAAGGCTCTTTATATTCTTTTTGCGTTGTTGAAATATCAGGTGAACCGACAAAATTTTTTGTGTATAAGATATTTGGCGATGATTCAAGAATTGAGTTTTACCAAAAAAATTCTGAATTATATGTATACTTTAATACAGAGGCCAGTAACAATATATCTCTTATTGGTTTCTCATCTGAAAATATTGTTTATACTGACAATACATTAGATGGAACATTTACGAAAATTGGAATATCATAGCGGTAAACAGCAGTCACGCCAATACATTTCTAACTATTGGCGTGACTGCTGTTGTTGTTATACGTTAGGGAATAGAGTTAATCCAGATGTATCTGTTGAAGATTGCCTTTCTGCAATAAATTCATTATTTTCAAGTCCTTCTGTATTTGCAAAACATACATATGCAGAAACAAAACTCTCTAACAAGATATATACAGATAAATAATCTCCTTCCTCTTTATAATACAGTTTAAATTTTTGATTGGATAATCCTAAATTCTTATTGGCTGCAATTATACCTTCTGTACGATTTACCACGCTCGCAATGACAAATGTAGTAGCAGAACCTACATTTTTTTGCCAAAGTAACATTCCTAAAGGAAATACGGCACCTGATTGTTTTTCCATTTTTGCTATTTTAACCAAAGCAGGTGTACCTGCTGTTCCCCAATGGGATAGAGGGTAATAACTTATATAAGATGTTGGCATCAACCCCTTCTTATCCTTGGAGGCTTCCGGTAATAGTCCTTCCAGAACTGATACAAGGTCTGATTTTGATATTTGGATAGAGTTCCCGTTAGAATCCAATGCGCGTACATATTCGAAGTTGTTCGCTTTCGTCAATTCATTTTCTTTTCTGTCAGCCATAATCTTAATTTTTTAGTTAGTAATTCAGTTTTAGTCTTAGTTTTGTATCATGATACCCCGTCACACCTCCTGTGCTATTGCCGGAATCTCGCCCAGCTTGTATACCTGCACCCCTGCGTCTTGGATGCACAGGTAGGTAGTGCCGTCCTCCGTGTAATACTTGTCCTTGACAAGCTCCGTCTTTCCGGGCGTGTAGGGTATCGGGTTCTCCAGCGTCCCGTCAGGTGCGGACGGCTCTTCTTCCGTGACCGGTTTGACATATCCGCCCGAAACGAGGTCGGCAAGGTCATACGACAGTGCGATGCCGCTGTCGCGGATGCAAAGGTAAAGAACATCCTTGTCGGTGTAGTACAGCCCTTCCACAAGTTCCATGTTGTGCTCCCACGGTATCGGGTCGTCCTTCGTGCCCTCGTGCTCTTCCTGAACCACCTTGTACAGCGATTCCGTTCCGGTGCCCGGAACCCATTCTGCCGCGAACGTATGGGGTTGCAGCACTTTATACAGCGTTTCCCCGTATTGGAACTTGAAGCCTGCGTAATGCTCGTTTCCGATTTCGTCCTTCCATTTAGGGAAGAATCCTTTCATTTCAATGGCCTGCGCGTCCGTAAGGTTTGCATCGTTTACCTTTGCCGCGATGCCGCCGATAAGCGTACCCACTTTTTCCAAGTAGGCATAATCAACATTGTCCACTTGGAAAAGCTGCTGCTGCATGATCATCTTGTCCTTCTCGGTCTCCGTGATTTCCCTCCACATCGAAAGTTCTTCTGCGGATGAGACTATAACCTGCTTCTCGAACCTTCTGTTCTCAATCGGTGTATCGTAACTCTCGGTCAGATAACACCCGTTCCCTGCTTTCACTATCATATCATTCCAATAATTTGGTTATACTCTCGATAAGCTGCGGCGTGCATGTATCGGCACACGCCCTTATCAGTTCACACTCCCTGTCATCGTACTCCTCCTCATCCTTGGAGTTGTAGATTTTCCGTGCAAGCTCAAGCGCGGCGATTCCGGAGCATTTCGTGTAGACGAGGTTCGCAAAGTCCTCGCGTATGTCCTGTACGAAAACGGTCTTTCCGGATATGTCCGTCTTGAACTCGATTCTGCTGAAATTGATTTTCTTTCCCATATCTGATTATGAATCAAAGTTTCCTAACCAGCTGCAGTTGTATGCAGCGTTAACGCTATCGTAATATACAAATGCAGCTTTCCCCCTTGCCAGCCCCACAGTGGACACCTTGCTTGTGTCATTGTAAACCATCAGCTTATTTGCACAAGCTATCGTAATGCCGTCAGCTGACCTGTTGGTGATGAAATAGAACTGCCCGTCTTCCGGAGCGGAAGGAAGGGTAATGGTGATACCTGCCCTAATCGCAATGATGAATGTGTCATATACGGTAATGGACGTGCTCGAATCAAGACGCCTTGTCCTGAAACGCACACCGCACAAGTCCCCTTTGGGAATATACAGCGCATGGTTTCCGTAGCTCGGTGTATCATCGTACCCCTTTGCACCGTCCACACTTATGTAGATTCCGAAGTGACCGGACAACGAATTGGACTCATGGTTCTCGAAACGCCCTGCTGATGTGTACATGCCCCCCATGGATGCCGGAAACACCCTTGACCCGATGAATGCGTAGCATGACGTGCTGCCGGTACGGATGAAAGAGTCGTTTATAGACAACGAGCCACCCGAACCTCCGGCTGTGGAGTTTGCCCCAATATAGCCGTTGCCAATCGTAAATCCCCCTATGTTTCCGCTGGTCGCATTGATTGTCCCGGTAATGTTAGCCTTGTTCGAAGTAAGGTTCCCGTATTCATCCACTCTGAACGGCGCAGTATCCGGAGTGGACGAACCTACCCAGATACGTATCTTTGCACCCGATTCGCTGCCTGACAGACCGGCGGTAACTGTACCGTCAGACTTCTGTACCAGCAGCTGGTTGCCTTGCA
The DNA here is from genome assembly GCF_002160215.1 of Bacteroides sp. An19. NCBI lineage: Bacteria > Pseudomonadati > Bacteroidota > Bacteroidia > Bacteroidales > Bacteroidaceae > Bacteroides > Bacteroides sp. An19. Next base: position 188,816 of record NZ_NFKD01000001.1, read on the forward strand.
GGAACGTTATCTTGGCATTCTTCGCGATGATGAGCGAGGTGAAGATTGCTGTCGTATTTGTGGCGAACTTCTGCCAGTATGAGGTATTCGTATAGGTTATGCTTGAGTTCGACTTGTGCGTACGGAGGCAACGGTATGCATCCCATCCGGTGGCTGTCGAGTCATTACGTACCAACGCCACGTCTATATACCTGACAGGCAGACTGCCGTCCGTGATATTGCTGTCATTCCGGTATTCCACGCCTGTAGCCCATTCTGATGTACGTACCACGCATCCGTCAATACCTTGAAGCCCTTTGTCTCCCTTGTCTCCTTTATCTCCTTTGTCACCCTTGTCACCTTGTTCTCCCTTGTCGCCTTTGTCACCTTTATCACCCTTGTCACCTTGTTCTCCCTTTTCACCGTCTTTACCCGGTTCTCCTTTTTCACCGACATCTCCCTTTTGAGAAAGTAAATCATAATCCGCCGTGTTTGTTTCTCCTGTCAGAATGTAGTTCCCGTTCTTATGGGTAAGACGGTTCCCGTTCTTGTCAGTGAGTGTCCAAAGGGGCGGATTGGTCGTGGAATGCTTCGCAACATAAGAGCTTCCGCCCATCGTGACCACTCCCATATAGGGTACAGCCATGCCCGATTTCCACTTGCCCATCTGCGTGTAACCGTCTCCCTTCATCTTCGACCACTTGTAATCGGAAGGCGTATTGCTGTCGCTCGCGTTCAGGTCGGTCAGCACGCCGATGTACTCGCCCGTGTCCTCTCCGTTGTTCCCTGTGAACGTCTTGCCGCCGTCATCCGAATACTTGATGTGCAGGTAATAGGTCTTGCCGTCCTCGCCGTTGTAGCCGGGAATACCCTGTTCGCCCTTGTCACCCTGAATGCCTTGGAATCTCGCCCATGCGTACTTGGTGTAGTCCGTGCTGTCTTCCTGTGTGAAGTCTACATATGTACCAATATAGACATTAGGCGTTTCCGACATCGGATTCCCGTTCTCGTTGGCTGAATACTTGATGTGGAAGTAAGTCGTCTTGCCGTCCGCGCCTTTCTCGCCCGGTATGCCTTGTTCACCTTTATCCCCCTGCAGGCCGTCAAGCCCGTTCTGGCCGCGTTCTGCGAGCACGTCATATTCGGCTGTGTTCGTCTCTCCGGTAAGCAGGTAGTTCCCGTTTTTGTCGGTCAGCCTGTTCCCGTCCTTGTCAGTCAAAGTGAATAGTGGTGGGTTTGTCGTGGCTACTTTGGCGACAAACGAACTGCCACCCATCGTGACAACGCCCATATAAGGTACGACCATACCGGACTTCCATTGTCCCATGTGGGTATATCCGTCACCTTGGTCTCCCTTGTCGCCTTTATTCCCCTTAAACTGCGACCATGTATAATCAGAAGGGTTATTCCCCTCGGTCTGACTGGTCTTGTTAACGGCAATGCCTATGTAGACAGTGGACGATTTAGGAGTATCATACATACCGCTTCCGTCAGCGTTGTCTGAATACTTTATCCATGTATAGTACTGTGTGCCGTCCTCTCCCTTGGCTCCGGGCACGCCTTGGTCGCCTTTGTCGCCTTTCTCGCCCTTGATAAGGCTCCAGGTGTAGTCTGTCGGGTCGTTACTCTCGTTGGGCACAGCCTGGTTGTAAGAGAAGCCGATGTAGGATTTCCCGGTCGGGTCGTTGCTGATGCCTCCACCCTGCGCATTGTCCGCGTAGCGAATCCAAGTGTAGTGGGTCACGCCATCTGCCCCTTTCTCGCCGGGTACGCCTTGTGGGCCTTGGTCACCCTTGTCGCCTTTCTCGCCCTTGAACTTGCTCCACGTGTAGTCGGCGGGGTCGCCGCTCTCCGTCTGTGTCAGCTGGTTCACCGCAATCCCGATATACAGTGTGGTGTCCTTGGGCTGCTGGTACATGCCGCTGCCGTCGGCATTGTCCGAGTAGGCAATCCAGGTGTAGTATTGCGTACCGTCCGCACCTTTCTCGCCCGGCACGCCCTGTTCGCCCTTTATGTCGCTCCACGTGTAGTCCTCGGGATTGTTGCTTTCCAATGAGGATTCCTTGTTGTAGGCGAATCCGATAAAGGCTTTCCCGCTGGGATGGTCAGAGATGCCTGTACCCTGTGCGTCATCGGCGTAACGAATCCAAGTGAAAAGGGTCTTTCCATCCTTGCCGGGTGTACCTGGCACGCCTTCCGCCCCATCTGTGCCGTCCCGTGCGACCAGTACGTATTCCGCGGTGTTCTCTTCTCCGGTAAGGATATAGCCATAGGTCGCCCCGCCGTCCTGCGTCTGGAGCAATCGGTTGCTGTCCTTGTCGGTCACCGTCCACAGCGGGGGGGTCGATGTGCCGTTTTTATTGATGCACTGCCACGATGCCCCTCCCATGCGGACGATGCCCATATAGGGAACGAACATCCCGCTGTACCATCCGCCCATGTTGACGGGGCTGGCTCCGTCCTCGCCTTTCTCGCCCTTAATCAGGCTCCACGTGTAGTCCGTGGGCGTGTCACTCTCGACGGCGGTAGTCTTGTTATAGGCGAATCCGATGTACTCCTTGCCCGTGGGGTCGTTGCTGATTCCCGTGCCTTGGGCGTCGTCGGCATACCTTATCCATGTATAATAAGTCTTTCCGTCCCTTCCCGGCTCACCCGGAACTCCTTGAGGTCCCTGGTCTCCTTTGTCACCCTTGTCTCCCTTGAAAAGAGACCATGTGTATTCGGACGGGTCTGTGCCTTCCTGCTGGGTGAGCTTGTTGACGGCTATCCCTATGTATCTTGTAGACGGCGTGGGCTGCTGGTACATCGGGTTGCCGTCGGCGTTGTCCGAATAGGCAATCCACGTCCAGTACTGGGTGCCGTCCTCTCCCTTCTCGCCCGGTACGCCGTCCGTACCCTTAATCAAAGACCAGGTGTAGTCTTCGGGGTCATTGCTTTCCAGCTGCGATTCCTTGTTGTAAGCGAACCCGATATACTCCTTGCCTGAAGGGTCATTCGTTATTCCTGTCCCTTGCGCGTCATCCGCATAACGTATCCACGTGTACAGGGTTTTCCCGTCCTTGCCGTCCGTACCCGGTACGCCCTCCGGTCCCTGTTCACCGTCCTTTCCGTCCGTACCGTCAGCGGCTATCAGCTGGTATTCGGCATTGTTGATTTCTCCCGTAAGCAGGTAGCCGCCGTCCTTGTCCGTCAGCCTGTCTCCACCCTTGTCTGTCAGTGTCCAGTAAGGAGGGTTGGTGGTACCGCCCGTGTTGATGCACATGAAGGTAGCGTTGCCCATCCTGACCACACCGAGGTAAGGCACGACCATGCCGCTGTACCATCCTCCCATGTTCACCACGCTCTGGCCTGCCGGTCCCTGTATGTTGCCGGCATCGCTCCACCCTGTTCCGTTCCACACCCACAGGTGCCCGTCTATCAGATAGCCGTCCCCGACTTCATTCCCGTCCTGCGGAAGTTCGGATGAGCTGCCCAGTGAACCGAGTATGCGGAAAGAAGTTCCGTCCTGCCCATCCTGCCCCTTGTCCACCTGCAGCAGCCAGTCCGGATTGTTGCGCGAAGGAACCGATGATGTACCGTCTTCGTTCACGCACAGCCATATACACCCGTCATGGCTCACGCGGTCATAATAGTCGTAGTGTCCGCTCTTCCATGCACCCCTGTCGTTGGCGGTCATTATCGGCGTTCCGTCAGGTTTCAGCTGCGTGACCTCACCCGTGAAGAACACGTTCGTGCCGTACATGCCGTAGCCGCTGGCGGACAGGCCGTGGATGTTAAGGTTGGTGAGGTCTCCTATCTGGAACCGTATGTTGGCCGCACCGATCTCCCATGTGTTCTGGTTCACTATCATGCGGATGTAGCTGCGTGTCTGGTACATGCTAGACTGGCGTGATGCATTCGTGAAGTTCCCGTAGCAGGAGAAATGCATCTGCGGCTGCGGATGCACCGTATATCCAGGACGCAGGGAATAGGTGAACGTATCATTTGAATTACCGGAAACACCCGTTATGCGGAAATAAGAAGTGGCGAACCCTGCGAACTTAAAGTTACCTTTGCTGTCGTCACTGTCCCCGGTAGCGTCAAGGTCATTCCCGAAGTGGTAGATGCCCATTGCTATGTCATCATTCGACACGGCACCCATCTCGCCGTCCTCGAGTTTCAGCGTACATGTGCCCGTGGACAGCGTATTCCCTTCATCGTCCGTATCCGGTGTGCAGGTGAGGATGATCCCTGCCCCTGGCGTGTTCCACCGTATGCCAAGATAGACCTCCACGCGGTTGTACCGGAGTTCAGGCACCTGTAGCCATTCCCACAGTGTAAGGCCGCGCATCTCACCGTTCCCGTTCTCGTCAATCTTTGCACCGAACCCCGAAAGGCCGGAAGCGAAACCTTCTTTGCCGAACACCGCACCGGCGTATAGTGTGAGGAGGAAACGGGTGGCGTCCGCTTTATCCTTGCGGAGAAAGTTCTTCAGTTCTTGCAGGATGCCTTCGATTTTGTCATTCCACTCTTCATCCTTGTCGGACAGCTCGGCTAAGGCAGCAGCAATCTTGGCAAAGTTGCGCATCCATTTCATGCGTACGTCGTAGCCGGTGTCTTGTGCTCCGTTCCAGGGGATTATCTGTTCATAATTGGTATCCATTACTTCAGTTGCAGTTCGTTGTCGTTAAATGTTAGCAATAAGGGTTGCCAGCACGATGCCTGTTTGCCTGTATCGAGGTCGATGTAGTTCAGCATATAGTCAGAATAGCGGTTGCGCTCCTTGCGGTTCTGTTTGCAGAGCCGGGCACGGCATACCGTGACGATTCCTTCGCTTTTCCTGCGCGCTATGCTGTAGCTCATGAAGGAGAAAGAGAAAGGAATGCGCAAGCGGCTTAATTCCCGCATCCGGTCTATAGCTTCGTATACGTCCACTTCTATTTACTATTTAGCGATTTACTATTTACGGCAAAGGTAAGAGGGCAAATATGTTGGGAAAAGGACAGCGTTCAGCGGCTCACGTTCTTCTCCAGGCGGTTCACCCGGTTGATGGCGTCACGCACTTTGCGGGGGTCTACCACCAGTTCTTTTTCTGTCAGGATGGTCAGCAGGCGGTTGTTTTCCTGTAGCAGTACCACCACCTGTGAGCGTTGTTCTGCCGTCATTCCGGCAAAGGGTGACGCTGATGAGCGGGCATCACCCGTGCCGGTATCGGTGTATCCGCCTTCGTAGCGTCCGCCACGGGTGCGCACCTGCTCCAGGATCTGCGTGGTGTTGAGCATCCGGATGGTGCCCCGCTTCTGCGCCACGTCGAACACATCGAGGAACTGTTTGACGGCGGGGTTTGCCACTGCCTCGTGGTTGGCGACGAACTCATTCTTGTGTACGGGGATGACTCCGGCGGTATCGTGCGGGTTGCCTTGGGCGGTGTAGCCTTCGATGTAGTCATTAGAGTAACCGCCCGAGTACAGACCCTTGGCTTCATCGCGCTGCTGTTTGGCGACGGCGATTTGGGCGGCTCCGGCAACAACAGCTGCTGCCGCAGCGGCAGCACCCAAAGCAGGACCGACAACAGGAATACCTGCCATTGCCTTGTATGCCTCCATAGCTGCTACGGCGGTGCTTGCCGTCACCTGCAATACGCTCATGGCGAATTGTGCGTCGGCGTATTTCTTCTTGACCTCTTTCATTGCCGCCTCTTTTTCTTCTTCCAGCTTGGTGGTGTCCTTGCCTGCCTTCCGGGCGGCGGCAATCTCCTTGTTATACTTGGCTTCCACCTGGCTCAGCTCACGGTCTTGCAAGGCACTTATCAGCTGGCTGGCGGATGAAGCCGCCTGACCGACCACTTGCATTGCCGCTTGGGCAATTTCGTTGCGCATCTCTTCTTGTTCTTCGGCGATGCGTGTTTTCTCTTCCTGGTATTCTTCGAAGCTGACCAAATCATCGGCGTACATCTGATTCAAGATATCGTTCTTCTGCCCGAAGTCGTCTGTGCTGTCTATGGCTCTGAACCCTTCTTCCCGCTGCGTGCGCCGGTCGCGTTCCTGCTGGCGGTTATCGCCTTGCTTCTGCTCCACTCTCCTATCCAGCAGTTGCCCTTCCACTTCGGTGGTATCCATGCCATACTTCTCCAGCAGCCGCTTGCGCTCCTCCAGATACTCCCGTTCGATGTCGAGCAGCCGCTGGCGGTAGGCTTCTTCGTCGGCGATGTCGCCGCTGATGAATGCCTGCTTGGCGGCTTGCCTTTCTTTTTCGGCATCCGATTCCGCCTTGCCGAAGTCGGCGTTCTTCTGCGCTTCGTATGCGCGGTTGGCTTCGGCTATCAGCTTGTCGTATATCTGCCCCTGTATCTGGGAGGTGTCTTCGCCGTTTTTCTCCAGCAGGTCCCGGCGTGCGGCGAGGTAGCCCATTTCTTCGTTGTACATTTCTTGGCGGTACTGCTCTTCGGTAATCTTCTGGTCCAGGTAGTTCTGCTTGATGATGTTCAGCCGCTCGCGGTAGGCGGCTTCCAGTGCATCGTTTCCGGAAGCGGAAGCGGCAGGCGTTCCGGTCGTACCTGTGGTTATCGGTTTCGTTCCTGTTACGGTAACTTCCGGCAATTCGCTCGATGACACCTCATCGTTTTGCTTCGGCATCCAACCTTCGTACTTCTTGTTGATGTCATCAAGGGCAATATCCAGTTGATAGACACTGTTCATGTAGTCCATGATGTCATCTTTCATGCTGGCGGTCAGCTTTCGTCCGGCAAGGTATTCTTTTTCAAGCGTCGCCATAGTATTTCCTACTCCTTTCCGGTAGTCTCCACCCTGTACGGCTGCATCCGCCATGCTGCGCAGGTCTTGGATGAAACTGGCGGCCTCTTGGTCGCTGCCTGTCAGTTTGGTCACCGATTGGCGCAGGCTTTCTAAATAGTCCATTTGCTTGGAAGCGGCCTTTTCGGTCACTTGGCTTGCTTCTTCGTTTTTATATTTCAGGGCAATCTGTTGTGTCAGCGAAGTATTGATGCGGTCGTATGCCGCCTTGATTTCGTCCAAACTGCTCTTTTCGGTCAGCAGGTTAGGCAAGTAAGTTCCGTAGCGTTTGTTGATTTCATCGATTAGTTCTTTGCGCCGTTCGGTACCATCGCCGGCTTGTTGCAAAGATGTGAACAAACGGCCGACGGCTTTTTGTTCGTTCGCCAGTTCGCCGTTCATCTTCTTCATTGAATCGCTGACGGCAATCTGGTTTCGGTTCCAGTCAATCAGTGCGCCTACCAACACTCCTACCGCGGTAGCGGCGATGCCCCACGGGTTGGCACGCAGAAGGGTGAAGAGCGACTTCATGCCCGTGACGATGCGTCCCGTCCACAGCACTTTCGCCTTGTCGGCAATGACGGAAATGTTTACCGCTGCCGTGTACAGCCCCACCGCCGTAGTGGTCGTAATGATGACACCCCGGTAGTCGTCGAAAGCCTTGATGAGCGAAAGCAGCCCCTTTACGGTCAGGCTGCCGAAGCTGATAAGGTTCTTCATCACCGGCTCCAGCCGTTCGCCCAGCTCTATCCGCACTTCCTGGAAGTTTTTGCGTGCCTTCTCCAGCCCGGCTTGCACGGTGTTGTTCTGCACGTTGTATTCGTTGGTGATGCTCGTGCCTTCGGCAAAAGCCTTGTTGGCGTTCTCCTGCTCACGGCGCACCAGGTCGACATTGCCCGCCAAGGTACTGATGACGCTTGCCGCTTCGGCTCCGCTGAGCTGCATTTCTTTCAGCACCGGGGCGATTTGCGCCATGCCGCCCATCTTGTTGAGGGCCTCCAGGAACGAGATGACCGCTGCGTTGACATCGGTCTGCATCAGCCGGGTGAACTCCTCCACATCCATCTGTGCCAGCCGGGCATACTTTGCCGGTTCCTGGTAGATGCGTAGGATGAGACCGGACAGTGCCGTGCTCGCCATCTCCGAGCGCAGCATGTTCTGGTCGAGTGCCGAAGCAAATCCCATGATATCGGTGACGGACATGCCTGCCTGCTTGCCCACGCCGCCCATGCGTGCCGTGAACTCCACCAGGTAAGGTTCGGACGCGCTGGTGCTCTGTGCCACCTGGTTCACTGCCGAACCGATGGCAAGCATGTTGTCGCGCAGGCTCCGGCTCTCGTCGCCGAACATCTGGCTGAGCTTGCCTATCTGGTTCACGGCTTCCTCGCCCAAGTCTTCTCCCAGTGCCACGTTTATCTGGTTCGCCGCTTCGACGAACTCCCGCACGTTGTCCACCCCCGTAATGCCCAGCTTGCCTGCCTCGCCAGCCAGCCGGTTCAGCTCCTCGCGTGGGGTACGGGTGTCCATCTGCTTGAACTGTTCGTTCAGCTGCTTCACTTCCTCCCGTGTCATGCCGGTGTACTTGATGGCCTGGCTCTCGGCTTCTTCCATCTTGGCATATTCATCCACACACTGGCGCATGGTGAGGGTCATGCCGGTCAGGGTGGCGATGGCGCCTGCTGCCATGCCCGCATAGCGGTTGAATCCGTCTGCCAGCTTGCTGATGGAAAGTCCGGTCTGGGTGGATGCGTTCCGAAGTTCTTTCATCCGTTGCTCGGTCAGCAGGAGTTCGGCCTGATACTGCTTCCATTCTTTCGTGCCGGGCTTGACGTTGTTCATCGCGCGGCGCAATTGCGAAGCTCCCTTGCGCAGTTCGTTATAGGTCAATGCGGTGCGCCCCGCTTCCAGCCGCTGGCTGTAGAGCGAGCGGTTCAGTTCGTCCTGACTCTTTTTGAGTGCCTTGTATTCGGCCGAGTTCTTTTTGCCTGCATCGGCAAGTTTCTGCATTTCTGCGGTTACTTGCTCCAGCTGGCGTTTGGTCTCGTCGAATTTGGCTTTGGCTTCCGAGTTGTCGATACGGATAGCCATGCGGAAATCTCTTATACTGATAGCCATCTTGTTTACTATTTAGCCATCTTGTTTACTATTTAGCCATTTACGATTTACTATTTACGGTTTAACTGTCCAGCCAGCGTCCGTTATCGAGCCACACGCCGCCGTCACGCCACTTGCCGTCTGCCAGAATCCAGCGTGCGTCTGCTTCGGTGTCGCTGATTTTGGCGGGGTAGAACGTGCCGGTCCATGCCCCTTTGCGCCCGTTGGCATCGAGGGTGTATTCTATCTCCTTGCACACGTATCGTTTGTTGCGGATTTCGAAAACGCCCCGCGGGTCGTACAGGTTGGGATCGTGGCTGGTCAGCTTGATTTCGTTGCGCTGGTCTACGTCTAATGTGCCTTCCCAAAAGCAGGTTTGCAGGTCCGTCAGCCGGAGCGTCTTGCCCTCGGTGTTGGTCTGTATATAGGTATTGCTGTCCCACACATAGAGATATTCGTCTGTATAAGCGAAAGGAATGTCTAAAACCACGTAGTGCTCGGTGTTTGCCACAGGCAAGGCTGCCCCTCCGTAAAATGCCACGAAGATGTTGTTTTTTGAAGGAGTCCCGTCACTTTCTCCCGTACTGCTGTTGTTGATCAAGTCGGACACAGGGGTACGCCCTTCGGAGCCATCGTCTTCGTCACCGCTACTTCCCGAACCTCCGTCAACGACAGGCATAGGAATATATATAGGAACAGTCAGACCTGCTCCGTCACCCCGGAAGAAATCTTTGCCTGTCTGCCTGATTTCCGCCGGCATTATCTCCAGTTCTACCTCCTGTTCGGGGTCTGCACGCTCAATGGCGGCAAACTCGTCTGTCAGAATCCATCGGTTTCTGTCACCTGCATGGTCTTCGCCCGACATCGTTCCGTAGTATGCTTTCCTCCGGGTCTCCCCGTCAGTCCATACCGTGTCTGTCTGCTGGTGCTGGGAAGAGCCGAACCAGTAATCCATCCGCCCGACAAAACCGCCTTGCTGCGGCGGGATAGCCCCTATGTCGATGGTGCTTTTACGGGCTGCAGCCTTCACCGTATCGGGCAGACACCTCCCACGCCAATACGCATTGTCCGGAAACGCATACCGCACATCGCTCTGCAGGATGTTTACGGTTTCGGGCTCATCATCTTCATCGGCAGTCTCCACTTCGTACACATCTTCTACCCAGCGGACATGGCTTGTGGTGGAAGCGTGGTAATATTTTTGTTTGGCAAGGAAACGCACGTTCCGGCTCCGGTTGTCTACTACAAACACACCGTCGAACATCAGTTCCAGCTGTTCCAGAAAGTCTCCCACGCTCCAGCCGGGCAGCATCTCGCACCATTTCATCGTACGTACCGCATGGCAGATAAACAGGTCTTCGTAGGCGGTGCCGGCCAGCAGGTTGTCGGTCAGTTTGTATCCAAGTGCTTCGAACAGGCTGTTGATATAAACACACAGGTAAGGCTGCGGGATGAAACGGTCAAGGTCGGGAGATACGGACCCCAAAGAGCTTACATTCCCAGGGGTCAGATCCGGAGATCCCGTAGTGAGATTGACCCATGGATTAAGAATCTCTTCTCCGTCGCGGTCGTACACCATGGTCAGGCAATAGTCTACATCCGGATAACGCTTCTCGATATGTTCAACCGCTGCCTTCTTGGTAATGGCCGCTGTCACCGGCATGCCGGAAAGCGAAGAAATCTGCAGGTCGTTGCCGATGATATAGTTCAGTTCCGAGTTTCCGCTGGCTATCTGTATGCTCACGCTCTCATCTGTCCATCCTGTGATGATTTCGGTGCCGTCACAGTACACCCGGTTGTCGGCTATCAGAATGGCAGTTCGTTTGCTTGCCACTTCTGTCACCGAGTTCAGGCGGTTCAGGTGTTTGTAAAGCTCCGCATTGGTCGGGTTGCCGAGCGGCAGGGTGATGTCGTAGGTATATTCGCCGTTTTTGGTGAAAAGCGGATTCTCACGCTTCACCTGCACGCTGAAGTCTTTTGGCAATACGGCGGAAACGCCGTCGATGTATAGTTCGGTCATTTTTTGTCAGGAGTTAAGAAGTTAAGGAGTTAAAGGAGTTAGAGGGAGTTAGAAGCCAATAGTTATCACGCATAGTCTTGCAGCTTGAATCCGATGCTCAGCCCGTTCCAGCCTCCGAAGATGTCGTATTCCCACTCGATGGTAAGTCCTGACACAACCTGCATTTCGTTGTCGCAGACAAAAGGGGAATCCATCAGGCGGTTGCGAAGAACCAGCATCAGCTGCTGCAGGGCGGCATAATGCGCCAGTTCGTCTTCGTCACTCTGACTGCCCGACGGCACTTTCTCCAAGAGGAACAGCACCATGTCGTTGCCGCTGCTGAAGTTATCGGCATCCCCATCCACTGTGGCATCGGGATATTTGGCACACAGGATAACGCCGCGCCGGTCACGCAGCTTGCGGATGATGTGCCCTTCGCGCACGGCGAGCGCAATGCCTTCTATCTGAACGTCTTTAGCTTGTCCGTTAACGTTCTCCTTTAATTCAATAAGCCATTCTCTGAATCGTTTGATGTCAACCATAATTTTTTAATTAAGAATTAAGAATGAAGAATCGCTTCGCACGCATGGCATTCTTAATTCTTCATTCTTCATTTAAAAAGTTCTTCACTCTATCAAGTTGTTCTGTGTCGGGTCTGCCATGCGGAACGAGAACTCTACGGTGGACAGCACCGAGCGGCGGAAGTCACGCTCCAGCTTCTGCTTGGTGATGATGATGGGCAGCCACTCCGACCCGTTCCAAACCTCCACCTCACGGGCATTCAGCAGGTTGTGCCACAGCTTGTATTCCGACCGCAGGTGGATGATGCCGCTTCGTGCCGTGTATTCGTCGGTCACCTTCAGCCCGAACTTGCGTTCCACCCCGTACATCGATGCCGTGTCGTCTTCGCTGCTCCCGGCTACGGAAAGCCCACCCGTGCAGCACAGGGTTTCGGGCATGTCGTACACGTTCTTGAAGCGGAACACCCACCGCTCGGCGTAGGGCGTGGTGTCTGCCAGAAACTCCATACTGCCGCCGTTCAGGCTGAGCCTGTAGCTTTGCAGGCTTTCTACCCCGAGCAGGGAACAGATGCGCCCGTATCCTGCATCAATCGTGCATATCTGGTCTTGTCCTCCACCCAGTGCCAGGGTCTGGCTCTTCTCCGTCCCGTCAGTCAGGATGCCGTTCACGATGCAACCGCCGGCATACGGGAATCCGCTCACGTATTCGGGCACGCCGGGGCGGGTCACCTTCCGGTCCACTCCGCTCAATACGCCCGGCGAGTCTGCCGACTTGCGGGTCTGAAGGAAGGAATAGATGACTAGCGAATCGGCGTCTTTTACGTTGTTGATGTAGAAAGAGAAAGTTCCCGATGCCGACGTTTGCAGATACATCTCGCCGTCGCACCACTCACCCCACAGCGCCAGCTCGCAGAAGCGTCCCAAGCGGCGGATGCGCACCCGGTTCTGTGCGTCGGGCACGTATTCTTCGTCCAGTATCTTCTTGCCTCCGTAATAGACGGCAAAGGTGATGGTAGCGTCGGTATCGATGATGTAGTCCTGCATGGTGGCGCAGAACTCACGAGGTCGGGGTCGTTGGGTAACAGTCATTTTTAGTTAATAGTGAATAGTTAATAATGGAGGGTCTATAACCGGCAATACTTGTTGCGCGGGTGGTTCCGGGGCAGCAGCTCGTAATCGGGTTCGCTGCCGTCGCGGGCACGCTTCATCTTGTCTATCCAGCGTGCGGCGTCGGCACGCATCCAGTCGGAGGCACGGCGCACGTCATCGAGGCTTGCCGGTTCGCTGTCGCGCATCCCGCTCTCGGCAAGGTAACCGCGCACCACGCCACAGGGCAGCAGTTTGAGCGGCAACCGGCAGAGGGCGGTGCCCATTGCCAGCAGGCACACCGCCATGGCGGCGGCATAGTGTGCCGCACTCTCGGACTTGGACGCGTCCGTGTCCAAGTCTTCGTCTAAGAGCTTCTGCCAGTCTGTTCCGTAGGCATCCGCCACGGTCATCAGCTGCGCTTCGCGGATGAAAGGCACCAGCAGCAGGTATGTCCGCTCGCTGCGGTTGATGGGAAAATACATGTCGAATTGCGCCCCGCTACGCACGATAAGCTGCCGGGTGGCACGGTACAGGCTTGTAGAGGTCCACTCTTCGGGCTTGGTCTTGTTCAGGTAGGTGATGAGCGAATCTACGGCACGGTAGTACGCTTCCATCTGCAGGGCATCGTCGCGGTCCAGCTGCCACTCCCACGGCAGCTTGTCGCCGCCGTCGGTCGACACCTTGAACTTGCGCCCGTCGTCTTCGTGGCTCAAGTCGTTTTTTTGGTACATGCGCAGGGTGGCAAGGATGGCGATAGGACGCTGCACCAGCCGTCGCAGCGGGTCGCTGTCGTCTGCTTTTTCTGCCAGGGCAATGACCCCTTCGCCCACCAGCCGTGCCAGTTCTTCGGTGGCCTGCTCGATGTCGCCTTCCACCTTCGTGAAGACGTTGTTGGCGTAGTAGTTGCCGGTCAGTGCCCGGAGTTGTTCGGTTCGTTCGATTAGCAACATGTCATTTACGATTTAGCAATTTACGATTTACCAATGATTATTTCAGGCAAATGTAAACCATGGAGGAAACAAAGGAAAGGACACAAAAAAAGAGAGGATGCAAGTAAATAAACCAATAATCATTTGCATAATAAGCAAAAGCGTATTATCTTTGTAGTGTCAAACAAGAGTTCTTAATTTAATGTTTAAATCGATGAAAGAAGAAGAAAAAAAACAGTTAGAGCAAGAGTACGAGAACCTGAAACTTCTGATTTCCTTTCATGAATCTTACGGAATACCCGAAGACGTAAAAGAGCGGAAGCAGTTGATAGACGATATCTTGGACCGGATGCTCGAGATTAAAGAGAAATTGGAACATGAATGATTAACCGCCCTCCCTTCACTGGGAGGGCTTAAAACTACAAAAATATGATAAATTGGGATAATTGCCTGCCTACTCCGGAAATGAAAGCAGCGTTCGAACGTTTTAAGACCTTGCGCACCCAGGAGGAAAGGGATGCTTTCAAAAAAGAAATGGAAGCCAACTACGCACGTATGTCTGATGAAGAGAAAGCACTTTACAGGGAAAAGGCTGAAGCCGGATTCCAAGCGACAGTGGATGCCTGCAACGATTTTATCAACCGGGCAGACGAAGCTATCCTACGGGATAAGCTCGGCGAGCTGCCGGAAGCCATATCGCTCAGCTACATTGCAAAGAAATACTTTGGCAAAAGCCGTAACTGGTTATACCAACGCATTAACGGTTATGTCGTGAACGGGAAAAAGGCTCATTTTACCGAAAGTGAACTCCAAACATTCAGGCATGCACTGGATGACATTGGAGCGATGCTGAACCAGACATCGTTGAAACTCGGTTAAGAACAATCTTGTTTGAACATCCGTCCCCGCAGTCGAGCCGCTGCGGGGATTTTTTTCATCTCTTCATCCGCTTCATCATTTCGTCTGCTCGCTGCTTGTCGTCGAGCAGTTTGAGGAGGACACGGAGCAGCGGAGTGCGGTCGGTATCGTCTGCCGTGCCGAACACGCCGCTCTCTGCCACGGTATAGAGGATGCTGTTCAGCCCCAGGTCTTGCGCGGACGAACGGGGTGCATCCGGCTCGCGGCGGCCGAAAACGGGTGCAAAGGTCACTTCCTGACCGTCGATGACGAAACTGCCTGACAACAGGTATTCGCAAAAATAAGCGAACCACACGTATACGCCCCACTGCATCCAGCCGGGCATCTTCACGGCATCGCGCATGTAGCCGGGCATGTTGTCCCGGCAGAAGGGGATGCGCCGTCCGCCGGTACCGGGTGTGCGGTACAGGGTGGCGGTGAGGGCAAGCAGGTCGCTCTCGTAATGGTCGGTGGTGTACAGGTTCATGGCGGCAGTGGCGTAGCGGAACTCGCCGAAAGTGAGGTCGGCACCGTGGCTTGCCGGACCGCGCAGCCCTTGCCACTCCGGCAGCAGGTTCTTCGTGGTGCGGAAGTCCATGGCAACGCAGCCTTCTTCGTCGTCCACCACCCACATCCAGCCCAGCGTGCCTGCCAGCCTGTCCACCAGGTTCATGTCGTCTGTCTCGTGCTTGCGGCGGAACCTGTAGCCGCGCCGCTTCAGCACAAAGGCACACCACGCACGGCGGATATCCTGCAGCGATACACCCCGCCGTACCCTCAGTGCGTGCCTTAACTTCAGGAGGTACACCCACTCTTCGGGTGTCACCTCTTCCCAGCAGTCGGGGAAACTTAATTCATTTGCCATTTGAGTATTTACAATTTACTTGAATTCCACATTATCCCTCCGTGATGAATAAGCCTTATACCTGGTTCGAAGCCCGGTCGCCTGCGCTCACGTTGTCTTCCTTGTTGATGACCTTGCGGTACAGCCCGAGGAAGATGCCTTTTTTGTCCGGGAAATTGATGCGGATGGCGTCGTTTACGGCTTCGAGGGCGATGTCTTCGGCTATCTGCGTGTCGGCACCGTAGAATATCTTCAGGGCATAGAGCATCTGGCTGCCGCTGTCGCTCTTGCCGTCGATGATGATGTTGGCAAGGGCAGGAGATAGCCCGAAGCCGCTGGTAGTCGAGCTGTCGGCGATACGGCTTATCTTCGCCTGCGCGTCGATGTACTTGTCGATGTTCATCTCGATAGGCTCTATCTTCCAGCTCTGCAGGTTGCCTTGCGGGTCGGTGAAGTCCACACACGAAAAGAACTTGCCCGCGTTCGCCTTTCCTGCCATCACGTCGGCAATGGTCTGCGTCAGTTCGTCTTTCAGCTTCAAGATCTCACGCTGCACCTGCTCTTCGGTCCAGTCGGGATGCAGTTCCCTCACCAGGTCTTTTTTCTCATTCCAATACTCACCCGGGGCGTGCACGATGTATGCCGCCGCAATCATGTTCTCGTTCAGGTGGCGGATGATGCGGGGCAGGTCGTTGGCGTTCTCCAGCCAGGGCACCGAGCCGTAGAAGCAGGAAATGGCGTACAGGTTGCGCCCGAACGAACGCATCGAGTGGTAGCGGATGGCGGTCTCGTGGCGCGAGGGGTTCCATTTGTCGAACACGGGATAGCGGCGGAACGTGCGGCTGCGGAACGCGTCGAAGTCACCGGTCAGCACGTGGGTCACGTCTTCCAGCCTCCGGCTGTCGTTAGCCGGCCATACCAGCCGGCATTCCTGCGAGTGCAGGCAGTCCAGCCCCGCCACCCACGGACGACCGATGCGCACGCCGCGCCCCATGCGGTACTTGACGAACACGCCGTTCAGGTGGGTATATTCTACCAGCGCGGCACGCACAAAGGCACGGTAGTCCCACGACTCCAGCCAGTCTTGTATCTCCGCGTCTTCCACCCATCGCTGGACACGCTCGTTGTTCTCTATGGCGATGCGGTAGAGTGCCGGTCCCTGCCCGTACAGCAGCCCCGTCTTGCGGTCGAGGATTCCCGGGCCCAGGTTGTTGCGCTCCAGCAGGTTGCGGATGGCGTTGGGCAGGTTGTTGTCTTTGCCCCAGGGCACCACCCGTTCGCCCGCCACGCTGACGGGGTCGCCGTCCCAGTTCTCGCCGCCAAGGTCGAAAAACTGGCTCATGGCGCCGCTCCAGTCCATGTGGATGGCATACTGCCCGGCGGCGGTGTCTACGAATGAGAATTTTCCGATATGTTTCATTGTTCAGGAGTTAAGGAGTTAAGAAGTTAAGAAGTCAACGGTTTATCAGGATGCGGGTGGTGTTGATGAAAAGCGTGCCGCAATAGTCCTGCACGATTTTCTGCAACGCAGGAATATGCTGTTCGACGACAGGGTCGAACCACGGCTTGGGACTGCGCTCCATCTTGTCGCGGTTGTGCTTCTTGGTCACCACCACCGTACCTCCTTCGCGGTTGTATCCGCGCCCTACGCCCAGATGGACGTACAAGCCCGCCTCCTCGAACCCGAACCCGATGCTGGTGATTTCCTGCCCCGCCTGCGGAGCCTTGCCCCAGTGGCGGTAGTTCTGCACGAGCGAGGCGGACAGGCGGGTGTCTTCCGTTATCCAATGGCTTATGCTGCTCCGCAAGGCTGCGTTCACCGTGTCTCCCCAGCGGCGCACGTTGCTGTTGAAGCGGGCTACGGCTTCCTTGTCTTGCTGCCGTTCCCACTGCTGCGTGATGCCTGTATCCCCTTCCACGTAGAGTTCGATGGGATACCATTCGCCCCGTTTCTTCCGCCGGTTGCGCCGGTAATACCCTGCCATTCGTTCTGCATTTGCTCCCATAGCTTGTTTTTTCGGCAAAAGTAAACAGACAGCGGTACGGCGGAAAGGACACAAAAAAAGGCTTCCCCCGGGGAAGCCTCCATACTGCACCGGCTCTGAGGTGTAGCTGTGTGTCAATAAAACTACATTATTGCCAGACATTCTTTTCCGATGCGGTGAATGCCTTCTACGATGCGGCGGCGTTGCTCTTGGCGAGGCTCTCGCAAACCGTTTGCATAGTGTGAAAGCTGTTGCTGGCTGATGCCCGATGCCCGCGAGATAGCGGCAAGCGAGGTGAATTGTTCGCATTTGCGCAGCAAGGCAGAGGTTCCCAGCTCGACATCAAACTCGTAATTTCCTGCGGCAAGCCATTCCGGCATGGCATCACCGTCTTCCGTGCAGCCTTCTACATGAAACCGCACGGCTTCTGCCAAATCCTTCATCAGCCCCTCATACGTTTTGTTGGTTACGGTTACTAATCCGTTCAGGGCCTCACATTCAGTCACTGCGGCATAATTCTTTTCGCACCAATCTACTTTTACGTGAATCTTTTCCATATTATCTATCCTCCTGCTATTATTTATATAAGAGAAAGGGGCAGGTCATTTCCACCCCGCCTGTTTCCAAATGCTGTTTAGCAGGAATTGGCTCAAGACCTCGCTTTCGTGTCCCCTTACCGTCACCTTACCCGGCTTGTCCGGGTGTTTGAATTGCCGGTGGTCACCCCCTCCGCTTTTTATCTTGACCCATCCGTCGGCTTCCAGCATCCTGATTACTTCTCTGACTTTATATTTCTTCATTCATCGGTTATTGAGTGTACTGCAAAGATATAAAATATTATATCATCTACAAAGGGATGGTGTATTATTTTATACTATTTAGGAGAATATACCCGGCTGTCCGTGAAGAACAGCCGGGTACAATAAAAGAAGAAGCTATCGCCGAGGGACTCAACCTACTTCCGGCAGCCGGTTGCGCACGATGTACGTCTCTTCGGTCATCGCTCCTTTGATGACCGCCTTGGCATCCTGCCAGCAGTACGCCATGCGGATGCCGCGGTGTGTCATCACCCAGTCGCTCATGCCGGTTTCGGCAGAGATTTCTTCTACCACCTGCAGGAACTGCGTCAGATTCTCCAGCCCGTTGAAGTAATATTGCAGTTCGTAGTTGTCTTCGTAGTCGTTCATTTCGTACCTCCTTTTTTTTTCCATTCTCCGGTGACTTTCAGTGCGGCGGTAAGGCTGCGAACGAGCAGGCGAATGTCTTCAGCATTCATTTCTCCGTCAACGTAGACATATTTGCCGAACAGGGATAAGTTGTAACCCCATTTCGACACACCTCGTTCGTTGATGTGGAGGGAGCATTCCACGTAGATGTCCGACTCACGGGGATTGATTTCCTCTAATTTCTTCTTTCTCATTACTCACCTCCCTTCTCTTTCTCTTGTTTTACGTAGGTATACAAGAATTCTGCCAGTTCTTCTAACTGACGGAAAGAAATACATTCTAACGTGCCGTCAGATTCATCGACAGCCACTGTATAAGTCACTTCCTTATGCCCTTTGTTTCCGGTGTCATCTACTTTAGTGACATAACAGGTATCTACTCTGTCCATCGCAAACCTCCTTTCTCTTTGTCCAAGAAAGCGGAAATCGTGTTCACGTAGGTTTCCAATTCTTCCAGCGTAAGGGTAAGCATTGCCACGTCCCGATTCATACGAGGTTCCTTGGCGATAATCTGATACGTTATACTTTCTGCACCGTCCATGGATATATCAATGTTTTTGCAGATGATTAATTTCTTATCGTTCATCGCTCACCTCCTTCCCGTTTGGCACGGTACACGCAATAAGCCGCTACCGCCACGGCTGGCGGGAATAGGAAGGTGACGCAGAGCGCGCCGATGGCGCCCACGTACCATGCGTCTTGCGTTGTCTGGATTTGGCATTCGGACGGAAGCGTCCGGTTGACGAGTTCACGGATTTTGCTCACGACATTTATTTTGTGAGCGGTCGGCATGCTCTTCGTGCCGAGAATCATTTCTTTTTTCATAAACATATGAGAGTTTGGCTGTGTACAGGCAAGTTTACGTATGGATACACGAACGGCTGCCTGTTTCCCGTAAAGTCGCCAAACTCTCATATGTTATTCTCCGAAGAGCATAATATGTAGGGAAAAGACAGCCGTAAGTTTCGTATATAGATTTGGGCACCTCACGAATGAGGCGAGCAAACCGATGGACATAAAAAAAGCCCAATTTCGTATTGAGCATCTAACCGGATGCCCTGCGGATATGAATATCATATAAAAGTTTGGCACTGCAAATATAGGAATAGTTTTTGGAACGGCAAAGAGAAAAATGCGTAAATTTGCGGAAAAGATTACGATTATGACAGAAGGCAGAGTCAACCAGCGAGTGCAACATTACGAAATATTTTTGAAAAAGACCTCAGCCGGAGTCGAGAAATTGAGTTTTTCTCTCGGTCTGGCATTAATTTTCTTCCTGATCTTGGTT